>JAHQWW010000128.1 GCA_029856365.1 Candidatus Hodarchaeota archaeon | reverse complement strand
CCAAAAGTTTTTGATGGTCATATTCCATCCTTGCTAAAAATCAGAGTTTTGAGTTGAAAATGAAAATGAGCAGCCAATCAGCTAAAATTAGAAGAAAAACCATACTTATATTACAACTAACGATCTTCATGTGTGCAAGCTTGCCTATTAACGAAACAATAATATTAGATCGAGGTGATATAAACAATCACTACAAAATTTCACCTTTAAAAAAAAAACAACTCCCTTCTGTCATTTATGATCCTTTTCAAAAAGTGTATGAAGACCTTGGAATCAATCCACAGGATGGAATCATCCCACCAGAGGAGTACAATGTATTAGGAAAGCTCCGAGATAATGATAATAGCTATAAACAGGTTTGGACACCATGGTTAACTAGGGCTGCTGTTCATGTAGCAAAAGTTTCAGATGATGGGGAATTCCTTGTGATTGGAGGTGGTTATCTCCTTGATACAGAGCTACATATTTATCGTTGGAACAACAATGAACGCTGTTACTTAAAAGTTTGGGAGGCAGGATCAGGGATCATTAATCGTGACATCTATGATGTGGCTTTTGGTGACTCCGACAATAATAATCTGATTGAGATTGCTGCTGCTTGTGCTGATGGTCGTGTTTATTTATTTGAGCAAGCACATATTTCTGATCCTATTGCTAATCTTGAAAATCGGTTTGATTTTGTCTGGAAATCAGATAATTTCTTCCAAGTAACCGCAGTCGAGTTTCATGATTTAGATTTGGATGGAGATGAAGATTTAATTATTGGTTCTTGGGATAAAAAGGTACACATTTTTGAATGTACAGATCATTCAGGATATCCTTTTGATATAGAACATTGGTTGGAACTAACTGAACGATGGAATTCAACCGATTTGGACGAGAAAATACAATCACTTGGTGTGGGTGATTTTAATAATAATGGATTACCTGATTTCATTGTTGGAACACTTTCTGGATCAATTTATATTTTTGAGAATGATGGCACTGTAATGTCTCCCTATGGAATTGAATTTCCTTTTCCCAATGACAACGATTATCGACTAGTCTGGAATAACAGTGGTCTCTATCAGCCAATTTGGAACCCAATAGGTCAAATCGCCACAGGAGAATTAGATGATGGTGACATAGCTATGGAAGCAGTTATTCTTGCTTGGGGACAAGGCGCATGGGTACTACACTATACAGATGAGCGGGGTTTTTACTTGGAACAGCTGATCCAAAATTTTGAAGGCTGGCAAATGGTGGGAGCTTATCCCTTTGAAAATTTCGCTGATTGGATGGTTCGTAGCGAATCTATGAACTGGCAAGTATATTACCAAGATGAAGATGGGAGTAAATATCCTGAACCATGGGATGCGGATACTCAAAACACATTTGAACCCACAGCCAATTCTGCTGTTACTGGTGAACCTGCCCATAGTCTTACCCAACATGATGGAATTATTTACAATAGAAATGAATATAAGTTATTTAAATCTTCTAAAGTATTGTGGACAGCAGCAAAAGCTGCGTGTGAGGCCCTGGGTGGCCATCTGGTCGTTATTACTAGCCCTGAAGAAAATGAGTTCATTACCGACTTGGTTTTAAACTCTGGATTGACTGGTGGTAATGCTAGAGTTCATATTGGTTTAACGGATTCCGAGACTTATGGTGCATCAGAAGGTAACTTCAAGTGGATCACGGATGACATCAAAATCTATAATCATCTCGTACCTTCTCCTGCACATGGTCTTGAAGATTTTGTTGAACTGATGGCTGATTGGAATGGAGCATGGAATGATATCGATAATATTGATGATTTTCGTTATTATGTCTGTGAATGGGAAAATAACCGCGGAGGAGTACTGTACAATGGACATGAATATAGAGGATTCACTACTAAAGTATCGTGGACAGCAGCAAAAGCTGCTTGTGAGACTTTAGGTGGCCACTTAGTCACCATTACCAGTGTTGAAGAGAGTAGTTTCGTTCATAACTTGGCAGGGTCTAATTATGTTTGGATTGGTTTATCAGATGTAATAGAGGAAGGGAATTGGGATCAATGGATTACAGGCGAGTCCTGCGTGAGAGGTGTTGACTACACTAATTGGGGGACAAATCAACCTGATAATTATGGTGGAATTGAACATTATGGACATATGCGTACAGATGGCACTTGGAATGATTTGCCTGCTACATCTTCCATTTACTATATCTGTGAATGGGATTCTTTGGACGACAAACATACAACTTTCTACACAAACAGTACTCATAATAACGCCACAGGTACATGGAACTTGGGAAAAAGCGAAGAGGTGGCATCAAATGGAAATTCCAATCCAGATCTATACATCATTTTTGATTCCTCAACGGGTTCGCCAACCCCTGACCCAAATGAATGGAATATTTCTCTTAGTAACAACCTCATTGATTGGCATCAAATCGACTCATCTGATATTTCTCCATTAACTTACGGTAATGGATTATCTATTGATGTTGACCCCCTTTTTGCCTGGAAAAAAATGATGTCAGCCCAATATATCCGATTAACTTTACTGCAGGATAATACAACTGAATTTAAAGAAAGAAGAGTAAACGCGATAGTCTTTCCTTATGTTGCCCGCCCCCTAACCATTGCAACATCGGTAACTATTGACCCATTATCATTTTCCTATAACGAATCTGATGTCAAAAATAAGATAGTCTTCGGAGGAACTGATGGTCGGCTTTTAGCATTCCAATATGAACCACACAATATTTCTTATTATAAAAAGTTTCCAAGTAAACTTGCTGAACTCACAGAAATTCCTGCAACAGATTATGGAATAGTAAACCCCTCCTTTAACCAGATATGGGATTCCTATACTGATTCTTATTTCAATTTAGGAGAAACTATCTGGTCTATACAAGGAACACCAAAAGCGACCTATATCCCGTCCTGGAGATATATTAAGAACGGAGTAGAGAAAACAAAGGAATTTACTGGTTTTTCAGATGTTCATCATATCAGTGTTGCTGATTGCAGCGAGCTGATCAACCCTGGATCTGGTGAATTAATTGTTACTAGCACCTCTAGTAATGATATTAAGGTATATAGTGATGAAACGGGCTTCGAGTTGCCGAATAATGTTCCTGTACCTTCAGAATCAATATTTTATTTCATTAATGGTTATAGTATTCTCTCTGATAAAGTTCTTACAACTGCTTTTGGTAACCTTTACGACAACGAGATGGATGAGCTTGTTGTATTCCCTTGGTATGAAGGTCCTTTTAGAAGACCAATTACATATGATCCAGAACTTTATCCCCAAATTTGGTATTATACTCAGCCTATGCCCAACAATGATGAGTATTATTATTATTCAGGGATTTTAAACGACACAGAAGGTCATTTGTACGATTTTCTTGCTATTGCAACCACTTATCCTTCAGGTACAATAGTAGACGTTAATAACGACACCTTAGAAGACATTATTATATCCAATGGAAAACTAGCCATCTTATGGAATGTTGGAACCGCTTCCAATCCTAGATTCAAGTTTGATTCTGATTATTTTGAAGAATTCAATGATCGGGCTCCTCTAAATCCCATATTTTCGCCAAACGCATGGGATTACGATCAGGATGGAGATTATGACATAGCTTATTCATACCAAAGCTCTAGTCATGGAGGAGTTTTCTATTTGGGCAATGAGTACAAATTATTTTATGACACAAAAACTTGGACTGAAGCCAAGGCAGCATGTCAAGCATACGGTGGACATTTAGTCACCGTTACTACTAGTGCAGAAAATACATTTGTAAGCAATTTGGCCAGATCCAATAGGATATGGATTGGTTTAACTGATGAAATAACTGAAGGGGTCTGGAAATGGGTTACGGATGAACCTTATGTTTCAGGTGATGCTCAATGGAGTCCAGGGGAGCCCAATAATGCTGGTTCTGGGGAAGATTATGTAGAAATGTACACTAATGGCCTTTGGAATGATTTACCAGGTGCCTCCACTCGTTATTATGTCTGTGAATGGGAAGCTGGTCAGACTGGTTTTCGCTATGGTATGGATTTCTTTGAAAATCAAGGGACTTTCGGAGAACCTCAATGGGTAAGAAATGCCTATATGATGAAAAATCCAACAACTGATGGATCTTTAAGATTCAATAATTATACGTTCGGGGTTATTGTTTCCTCAAATTCCAATAAAAGCTCAGCTGAATCTCTATGGATCTGGAATGGTGTACAAGGCCATATAAGAAATCTTATTGCTGAAACAAATCAACAAAATGCTTATATTATTGGTACAAATCCAGAATTAGTTAAATTAGAAGTAAATCTGAAACAATCCCCTCCTGATGCAATTAATTTTGGGTATTCAATCGCTAAATCATGGTCTAATTTAGATGAGTTAAAAGACTGGACATTAACTCTAACTACTTCTTATGGTTTAGATGGTGATAGTTATGCTGAAATAATCGTCAGCGATTACGATAATAACGTGTACGTCTTTGAACATTTGACTGAGAATACTTATAAACGGGCTTATAAGACTCATAATCTTAATCACACGGAAACTACTACATTTTCACCCTATGCATTTCAGGATCTTCCTGGGGTCCCAGGTACTTTTCAAAGGACAATTTTTGATCATGGGAATCTTGCTGCTGCGGGATTAGATTATAATAACAATGGAAATGAGGAATTTATTATCGCAGCTGGCTTTAAAATATATTTTTTCGAAGCAACGGGCTTTAATGATGAGTATGAGTTTGTTTTCGAAACTGATTTTAATAGTTTTATATCTGATAATGATGTATACCAGTTTTCTACTATGGCGATCACACCAGATTTTGATGGGCGTGGAAGTATGATTGCTCTTGGTGTTAGTAATCAAATATTCTTACTCCGTTATGATCCTGCAATTGGATGGGTAGAAAGTTTTCAATCCACTGGCGGTAGTTCTGGTTTTTATAATCAACCTGGAAATCCTAATTATCATCCTGATTTAGACATTCGTACAATGCTTTTTGCAGATCTTAATCAAGATAATAAAACTGAATTATGGATTGGAGGAGCAAATCTAACTGGTACAGAAACAGGATTTCTTTTAGCTTCTCAATCTGACTTTGGCAATATCCATCAATTCTACGAATTCAATCAATCAATAAGCACACGAATCAATGCGTTTGCAATAAGTGATAGTGATTTCGATGGTAAATTAGAACTGATTATTGCACATGCGGATGGAATTGATATTTGGGAAGCAGAAAAATCAGAAATTTTGAATTTTACTAGAATTGAAATAATTACATCAGATCCAAATTACGGAATCGAGAATGAATTATCACCAACGTTTGGAATATACAACTCCCCTATAGGATTAGGTCCACGTGCTCATGATATAGTACGTCTTGATTCAGATGAATACTTTGTTGTCTATGGTGTCGAAGAAGAAGACCATGATCATTATTCGGGGGATCAAAAGATGGTTGACATGTCCGATCCTAGTAATGGTGACGGACGTCTTTATTATAATGTGACAAGCGATCCAACGTCTCTAGGAACTGCAAAAAATATAACGCAGCAGCTCTTCAATGCGCCAGAAGATCTGTTAATCTCTGAGATATTTTTTAAGGATAATTTTGATCCTTCAAACATTAGTTACCATTGGATAGAGCTATACAATCCAAATATATTCGATATATCGCTAGCAAGTATAACAATACGAACAGAAAACAATAATATCACTTTATCAGATACAATTCCTGCTCGAGATTACTTTGTGATTGCGAGAAATTCATCAGTATTTAATGATCGATATGGGTTTAATCCTAATCTCACTAGAATAAACTTGGAATTTGATTATAATTCTCCGAATGCAGTTACATTATATGACTATGAGGATAAAATTGATTCCGTTGATCTTTATCCCGATCGTTCATCTAAACAACGAAAAAACCAGTCAAATGTATTACAAACAGCTGATATACCTTTAGATACTGGTTCACTTCTCGATTGGGAGTCACATGATTGGGGAATCAACCACAATGGTACACCTTATGAACGGAATTATAATAGTGATGATGGAATACATTTTGGAATAGAATATGAACCTGTAATTACTCAGTTACAGAATGGAACCATTTTTGTATCGTGGGTGCATGAATACAATACTAGTGATGGAATGGTTGATGGAAAATGCATTCTTGCGCGAAATTTCGATAAAAACGGGAACTATTTGACAAAAACGCGTTTAATTCTAAATATAACTGTAGTTGATCCTAATATCCAAGTACAAGGTTTAGGAACGTTAGAAATAATTACAAAGACTGATCAAATTGTTTATCTTAGCTATTCACAATCCAAGATCCCTGATTATCAAGGGATTTTGATGCTACAGGTTATTGAAAATGGAGTATTAGTTAATAAATCAGATTCTCTTGGATTAGAGGGTTACTTTATCCATTCAGTTGATTTAATCAATATTAATAGCCGCCTTGGGATTATTTTCGCTGGATATCCAAGGGATACTTTTTATCGAGCACAAAAGTTGTACTTTACAGTCTTGAATAGTACTTACCAGAATCAAGGTGTTTTTCCAATTACTAGTGGCGTAGGAAGCGCACAATTCCCTAGTGCTTCAACAATGGAAAATTACCCCAATAGAATTGCAGTATTATACGAACGAACATATCTACGCGAACGACTTATTGGTGGTCAGTCAGAAGTTGTTTCCATCTTTTCTAGTGATTCTGGAACGACTTGGTCTGATTCTTATGTTCTGAATAGCGATGATCCTGATCTTGTTCAATCAACAGCAGGTTTGGTAACGGAAGGTGGATATAATGTGATAAGTCGCCAAAACTACAGACCCCGTGTTACTGATGATGGTACAGGTGGAATCCTCTATCAACTCGTTTCAAGATTCTTGGTAGATGTTTCAGATCCATTTTACACAGAAAATTCATACAATAGTTCTTATAACTTAGCCACGCAACTGTGGATAGGTAAGATAGAACAAGGTCACTGGTTCAAATTCACTGATTTACATGAAGTGACAGCGATTGCTGTTGGTGACACAGATAATGACTTACGAAACGAATTATTCATTTCACATAATTATCGTGTTTCGTTACTTGAGATAAATCAGGAAATTGATGGAAGTATTTCATATCTCCAGAAATGGCAATACCAGCCACCATCATTCATCTCACTCCATCCCGAACTCCTAAACAGTACTTATGCACAATTCTTCGCTTCTGATGAGGCAAGAGCTCGCGAAATTGGAGCAGTCGCAATTTTTGATTCTAATGGAAATGGTTGGCCAGAACTTATTTTCACTTTAAAAGGAGGTGATGTTTTCAGTTTTGAAGTCTCCAATCTAGAACAACCAATAAATGACATGTATGCCATTACTGAAGAATATCTCTATAGTGATGTAACATTTGTTTCAAGTTCTACAATAAACGCATCGGATAGCCTCTTAATTGATGTTGATGGCGATGGTGAATTAGATCTCATCATTGCTGACGGAAGAGGCGATAATGGAATAACAGCATGGGATATCGAAGAAGATGAGTTATTATGGCGGTATACAATCCATAGTAAGATAAGCAAGATCTATCTCATTGATGATTCAGTTATTATGGGAATTACATCCGAAGGGATATTAGGAGTAGATCTTGATGGGAATGAACAATATTGGATTCCTGAGGCCTCATTGAATACTACCAATAACCATGCTTTTACTGATGTTGATGGTGATACGGTACCAGACCTTATTGTTGCGACCATGATTGATATTCGTGCCATTGAACCAATAACTGGTGAAGAAATTTGGGATGTGACACCAGATAATAATCCTCAAAATAAAGGTTATTTTGATCTTACAGTGGGTAGTATTGGGAAAACAACAAGAATATCAGTATGCTCAAGTGACTTTTTAACCTACAAAAATGTTACTATTTTGAGGAAGGATGGATCAATTCAAAAATCATTTAATTTAAGTCATTTGACAAAATTCGATACAAGATCCCGATCTGCCATTGGTGATTTTGATGGTAACCTCCAACTTGATTTGGCTATTGCTATTTTTGATAATTATACAAATGAAAGTCGTTTAGAAGTTTATGATCTCTCTACATTGAATATAATGCTGAATCAAACTATTCCTATTGGTAAAGGAATGGATTTAGATGACTTTGATATTTATGCACAGGATGTCGATGGTAATTCTATAACAGATATTATCTTGCCAATACATGATTTTACATCTTCTACCACTCTTTTCCCGTCAAAGGGTTACACAAGCGCAATATTTGCCATTGATGTGTCTACAGCTGATATTATTTGGCAGAGGTACTTCTTTGATAACATGGTTAAATTTGAAATTAAATCCTACGGTAATACGAAAATTATACTTGGTTACACATTCAATTCAGGATTATTTGGTATATCATTAACAGGAGCTGACATCCTTTGGACAGACTTTGACTCACAATCGGTGACGGCAAATATAGCAAATGCAGATGATGACCAAACCTATATAGCTGTTACATGTATTAATGGGACTGGCCCAATTTTCAAGGTTACTGGTATGTTAACAAAAGCTAACAATACCATCACACCACAGACGAGCTTTGTAAAGACCAAAACAAAAATACTATATACTGATCTCACTTCAATTGATAGTTTCGTGATACCTGTCATAGTGACTAATGACGGGACTGAAAAGCTTTTGGTTGCTTTCAATAATGGGACACTTATTCTGAGAAGCTTTAACCGAGGTGAGATCTGGCGAATTCAATTACTAGCATTTTCAAACATAAGTGCATGTGGTTTAGAGATTGAACCAGGTAAGCTAGGTTTAGCATTTAAAACTGATAAAAGCGATCTCTTCATTCTTGAGGGAACAACCACTAAAGTTTGGGCTCAAGTTACTACTGATGGTTCGATTGCAACTTCGTTATCCTTAGATGGTAGTTCTGACGTCTTATTATTACAATCTATTGTAAACAATAGCGGAATACTCTCACTTTTCAATCCTATCACTAAAAAATTCATCTGGACTTTTACAAGTCCTACCTACTTCACATATCTGAAAGGTGAATGTCTTGATACTTCCAATATTGGAATTAAAACTCATATTGTTGCTTTAGATTTTCTTGGAACAGCAAGTTTGATTGAATTACCGTCAACATCAATTCTTGGAGGCTCTTTCCCAGCACCAGATATGGGTACAAAATGGGTTTTAGTGAAATCAATTGAAAGTAAAAATCAACTAGCAAATATATATCTGGTTTCTGATGGAGGAGAATTACTTCGATATAAATGGCTTTCTAATGGAGCGGTCTCATTTAATTCAATCACTTATCAAAAGGAGATTGTTGCTATGGATATAGTTGATCAAGGTTCCTATTATGATATTTTACTAACTACCCGCAATAATGGTTCACAGGTATGGAAAGACGATGGAAGTATAATAACATTCGTTAGTGAATCGCAATACTATTGCAATGATTCTTATGACCATCACTTTGCTAACATCGATAATAGTGATGAAAATGAAATAGCATTCGTTGTTCATAACTCACTCATCGTCCTTACACCTGAAGGAGCTATCATAGAATCGCATTCATTCCCTGAGGAAATAATAACAGTTAAAAACTGGAAAGTGGATTCCACCATGAAAGAAGCTTTCGTAGCAATTTTAATCGATGGCACAATAGCAGTTACAGATCCATCTGGTAGATTTTTAGGCTTACAGAATGGACAAGCCGCAAGTGTTGATTTTAGAGATAAATCTCCACCTGATCAATCTCAGAATGATTCAGAAATTACTTCTGCAAATGTTGCCAGTAAAACGCAAGTTCTGGAACTTGTGTTTCCTATTTTCCTAACCATTTTTGCTTCATTTTTATTTTTCTGGGTTAGAAGGAAACAAAAACAAAATGCCATTGATAGAAGGAGGTTCCAACCATGATTCATGCAAAGAAAATCATTCGTTATAGGAATATTGTTTTCTCAACTCTCATAATACTTATTATTCTTATAAGTGTTGCAAGTGCTGCTGCACGAAGAGCTGAAATCAATCGAACCAAAGAGACACCTCCTTTTGATGAAAAATATCCTGGTTTTGATTTACCAAGAAAAATAGCAGTTATTTATGATAATAATCATAGTCTACTGATAAATACAGCATTAAATGTTTTTACCTCTGCAGGTATAATCTATCATAACATCCATCTGATTCCTGTAAATAGGTGGAAAGATCTTCAATTATCAATACTTGACAATAAATACTGGATAAAATTATACTTCATTAATGGTAAACTTGATGGGGTTTTGCTAGGCGGAGAAGTTATCAAATGGAAAGAGATCGCAAAAACAGTTACCAACCCCATATCATTCCATATCTTTGGTTCTGGTTCAACAGATCAGTTACGAGCGTTAGTCCCAGTCAATGAAACAAAAGTACGTATTGAAGGAAGTCCTGTTCTTGGTGCAGAACAATCTTATTTTTATTACCTTTGGGAAATAGGTGAAATCTTAGCAGAAGATCCTGGATTGGGGTACCAAAGAGTCGCAGAAGATTTTAGAATCTTGGGAGTCAAATATTTCGCAGAAAATGTCAATAGTCTTTTGAATGGGATAATGGACCCACGTAAAATGGTTAATCCCCTTGGAGAAGAGGATCTTGTGGCTAAACAGCGAGCTTGGGATGAAAAAATGGAGAATTGGTCTGATGCGTATCAATATATGCCTGATCAATCAATCCGACGTTTCGATAATGACTCTATCCCTGTTCCTGAAACACGTGTCCGAATATTTAACGAAA
>JAHQWW010000127.1 GCA_029856365.1 Candidatus Hodarchaeota archaeon | reverse complement strand
AGGGCTGAGGGTGAGATTCTCTATAATGGGCGGATGGTTAGAAAAGACATCCCCTTGATGAGTTGACGAGACGAACTCGTTACCAGCGGTGTCATTCACAATGATCTGGAAGTCCATGACTCCGTTAGCCATCACGAGCGTGTTATTCAGATACGCAAAAATAGTACCCCCATAGGTTGTGTACTGCTCCATGAGGGCTTGCATGTTGTACGTTGTGACATTCACCCGCACGGTATCGATCTCTCCCCATGAGTCAGTGATATTTGCCTGAAAAGTATTATTGTTTGAAATGTATATCCATTGTAATACGTCAGGAGCTACTTCGTCGTAAGTAAAAGTATGATTTTTCTCTATAGATGGAGTAACGATATAATTACCACGTACATTAGACGCATTACTTATTTGATAAGTGTAAAAGCCTCCATATTCAACAGATTGCTGATGAATCCAATATGAACCATTGAAGCTCAAGCTATGTTCTGTCTCATTCAATTTTAGTGTAATATTTTCAACAGGAGAAGTATAATCAATTATATCAGCCCAGAATTCGCCTATTCCTGTTCCAGTTTCATCGACCCCGAAACTGTTAATTATAGGAGGAGATTCACCTGAATATATAGTTACAGCATGAATATAATTATATAAATCAGGCGTACCTCTTTCAGAAGAGATTTCTATTCGATTTCCTGGTCCAATCCCACTTCCAACCATCATCCAAGAGCGACTACCAATATCAGAAGCAGGATCTGGAAATGTCCAATCTTGACCATACTCTCTTGGAAAATTCGTATGATCACTAGAATCAGTATTTTCAAACTGGAGGATTACTCCTGAAGCAGAAGAAGGTACTGTAATATAACTGTCTAAGTCTCGTATTGTCCACCCTGATGGAGGGGAAACATCGTCCCTGTTGGTATCTAACCAATCAATACTGTTCTTTACTTCTGCAATCACATAGAATTTAGTTGATTGATTAACATAATATTCGAATTGGTCATTTTCATCAATTTTAACGAATAAGACCCCAGAGTTATATTTCTGCCATAATCTTGCCGACATATCATCAGTTGACCCAACAGCTCTGACGGCTACAATGGAATCAATACTCGATAACGATTGACCTAGAAGAATGACACCTGTTGTATCCTCATCCAATCCACCAACAGTGATTGTATGCCATGTGGAATCAGCTGATAACGTTCCTAAATCAGTGGGAGTAGGTCTATACCATGGATCAGGGCCTATGGTATAACCCATGACATAAAGCTTATCTTTATCTTCTCCACGCCACGTTTCAATAGATCTATCTGTCCCAAGCTTTACCATTTGCATTTTCCATGTTTTATCTTCCAATTCATTATAGATATTGCCACCATCCATATAATCATTAGTATCTTCAATGCCTCTAGCAATAGTAGGAGTATCTGCGCCATCCGTTTCAATCCAAGCTAAAAGTACTCCTGTAGCTATACTTGGAATATCATCGTCTGATAAATCTTGTTTAACCCAAGTACTATAAGTTGAGCCCAAATCTATCTCATTTGGAGTATCTAACCAGACAAAACCATAAGAAGCGGCTTCTTGTATGGGGGATAGATATTCTGATCCCACTGAATAAAAACTTGTTGGATCATGTTGGTTGTTATATTCGGTAAGAATCCAATTAGCTGAACGATCAATACTACAAATTCGAACCTCATCAAGAATTCCATCGACCTCTCGAGGCTGTTCAGAAAATTCCAAATCATAACCATTATTGACACTACCAACAGAACTAATATCTTGGGTACCTTCCTGTGTACCATTAGAATATCCTCGTATTAAATTGTTATCCCTATCAACCACAGCAACATAATATACCCATGTATCAAAATAAGTATCAAGAGCAACATAATTGATACTACCAGCACCAGAAACAGCGAATTTTAAATCCGAACCATCGTCTGCTGTACACATACAATAACCAGGAACCCCTGCTGATGTCCCACCCTTATAAATAGGAAGTTGGTAATCTCCTGTGTCCTGATCAAGATTTAACCAACAGCTATAAGTGAAGCTCTCCGTTCCAAAATCGAGATGTCCATCAACAGGATCTTCAATTAATACATGACCTACGTTATTAAAATCATAAGCTCCGTATATTGGACCCGTTATTCCTTGAGTAACACCTGTAGTGGTTCCATCTTCCTCGTAAAAGGTTGAATCTTGGGCATCACCAGATGACTCACTAAGATGCCAAACACCCATATAATCCGACCAGACAGCAGTTGGATTTTGTTGGTTTATAAGTTCATTATTTCCATAATACATTGATATAAGGGTATCTGTATTGTTAAATACGGTTGGAACATTAACCCATGCAATTAAATGCCCATGAGAACTGTTCTGATTGAAAAATTCAATTTCGTGATCTAATTTTGCACTATTCCCGTAAATAAACATAATATCAGCAGCATTGGGTTGTACTTTACCACTTTTCAAGCCACTATCAGTTATATCAATCAATACAGGAAAATTCGAAAGATCAGCAGCCACTTTGTCCTTATCAATTATAATGTCCTTTCGTTTACTGAACGAGGTATCTGCCCACCAATAATTATAGGATTCTTCCGAGCTGATAGAATAAAAGCTATTTGGGTCTTTCTGATTTTGATATTCTGTTGTTATCCAATTAGGAGTACGTGAAAGATTTGATAAGCGAATTTCATCTAATAAACCGTCCATGTCATAACTGGAAGAATCCATGGGAAATTGTAAAGGCCAGAAATTATCAATATCTCCTAATGTACTGGCGTCTGCAGTATCATCCTCAGTCGCATTACTATAAATATAAAGAAGATCAGTTACTCTGTCTAATCTCATAACAATGTAATTCCATTCATCAAACATAAAATTCGAGGGAGAAGCCTCCACTTTCCCAGGATCTTGGGCGATTGCTCGATATTGGGAAACAGGAGAATCATCAGTTTTAAGACAATAACCGATATCAGTTGAGAATCGTGCTCCTTTTGACATAAAATATTGACTACTGCCAGTGTCTTCATCTATATTGATCCACATACTAATGGTAAAATTTCCTGTTCCAAAATCAAGGTGACCGTCAGCAGGAGCACCCATACTCAACCTAGACGCCTCTTCCCAATTAAATGTATAACCTATTACTCCTGTTGCTTGATAATTCATATTTGAAGCTGTTGCCGTTGTATCATATTGAGTTGAATCGTCCGCATCTCCTGAAGCTTCTGATAAATGCCAAACACCCACATAATCAATCCACACACCCTCTGGATTTTCTTGAGTTCCAACAGCATTATTCCCATAATACATGGTGATATTGGTGTCACTTATGTTAGAAAGACTCGGTACTCTTACCCATGCAATCAAATGTCCTTGAGAGTTGTTTTGTTGAAAGATTTCAATTTCATGATCTAATTTTGCTCCAGTCTGATCAATAAATAGTATATCATCGGCATCAGACTGAACCTTTCCGCTTTTAAGGTCGCTATCAGTTATATCAATCAGAATAGGAAAATTTGTGAGATCTGCAGCAACATTTTCTTTATTAATCACAATGTTTTTTCGATGTCTGAACGAACTATCAGCCCACCAGTCAGAATATTCTTCCTCATTCTCTACCGAGTAGAAGCTGCTGGGTTCAAATTGGTTTGTATACGAAGTGTTAATCCAATCAAGGGATCGAGCAGTGTTGGAAATTCGAACTTCATCAATAATTCCATCAAAGTGATCATCGAGATTGTAAGAAGCATCATATGCAAATGCTCCTACTTGAAATCTATATGTGATTTGACCCCAGTTCTTAGAATAAGAATCCTCAAATGAACCATCAACGTAACCTCTTACAGTAGAACCATCATAAGTTACCAGAATATGATGCCATGTATCTGAAGATAAAGCTGAACCAAATGAATAAGTATTTCCATCATTAATTACGAACTCACCATAATTCAATCCAACCCACCTCCAACTCCCCTCCATATGTCCTAAATTTACAACACAATCCCAATCATCTGTAACAGTATCGGGATTTATCCAGGCAGAAATTGTAAAATTCTCAATTCTAATAGTACTAGTACTAACAGCTCCGTCTTCATTAACATCATCAAAATCAATTCCTTGACCTATTTGTGCATTTACTAGATCCTCTGATGTCAGAGATCCTTGGGGAGAAAGATCTTCGTTATTACTTGTGCTATCATACAGAGTTAAAGTAGGGAATTCTTCCATATGATGAACAGCTTGATAGTTTGAGTCCCAAACACCTTCTGGATTTTCTTGGCTGATGATTGCAGGATTTCCATAATACATTGCAATATTGGTATCACTCGCACTAGATAGACTTGGTACTCTTACCCATGCAATTAAATGCCCTTGAGAGCTGTTTTGTTTGAAAAATTCTATTTCATGATCTAGTTTTGACCCACTTCCGTCAGTAAAGATAATGTCATCTCCATCAGCCTGAAGTTTACCGTTTTTAAGGTCGCTGTGGCTAATATCAATGAGTACTGGAAAATTAATTAAGTCTCCACTCACTTTATTGGAATCGATTGTGATTATTTTTCGATATCTAAACGTAGGGAAAGCCCAGTAGTTGGGTGAACTTTCTTTTTGTTCTACCGAATAGAAAAAGTTTGGATCATTTTGATTTTCATATTCAGTCTGAATCCATTCTGTAGTACGTGCAATATCTGAAATTCTAACTTCATCTATTAGACCATCAAATTCTTGATCTCCAAGTCCAATTGCAAATGATCCTATATCCGAAGCAATGGATCCAGAATGTGGCAGATTAGCTGCTTGTACACCATTAATGAATAATCTTGCATTTACACCATCATAAGTTCCCACAACATGATACCATGTATTGAGTTGATTATTTGCAGAACTCACCCAAACATTGGAAGAAGTCCTTACAGAAAAGGTAAATTTACGATTGCCATCGTAGTCTTGGAAAAGATAATATTCATCATCTTTACCAGCAATTCCAGTTCCCCATTGAGGTGGTACATCTTCTTGCAGCTGTACCCAAGCTTCTACAGTCACTTCATTTCCAGTTATATCCAAAGTTTCATCATTACCACAATCAATATAATCATCTGTTCCGTCAAAATCTTGAGCTTTCCCAATGAGTCCATCTGTTTGAGTTGGTATATAACTTGATGCTCCTGATCCACCCTGTCCATCATTATTATTCGAAGAACTATCTAAATATTCGTCTGCATCTCCAGAACCACTCTCTTTTAGATGCCAAACGCCTTCGTAGTGGGAATCCCATACATTCTCAGGATTCGCTTGGTTTCCAATAGTTGGATTACAATAATACATTGAAACGATTGTATTTTCTGTAATTGATAGATTTGTTTTCACCCAAGCAACTAAGTGGGCGTGAGTAGAGTTATAAACTCGATTATAATGCTCAATTTCATGATCTAAAAGGTGTCCTGCAGCATTTGTAAATAAAATATCGTTACCACTTGCTTGGGCATCATTCTGCAAATCAGGGTCGTATAGATCGATAAGTACAGGAAAATTGGTCAAGCTTCCACTTACCTGCGTTTTATCTATCGTAATATTCTTTCTATAGCTAAAGCGTGTATCAGCCCACCCTGGGATAAAATAATCCGATATCCTTAAATGAATTCCGTTAAGGTGAGAGGAGTTAGATTGGGAATGGATTGAAGAGGTACCTAAAAGGCGAGGTATGGTTTGATAGGTCTTATTATGCTCTTCCATGAGTCCAAATCCCCTTAAAAATTTAGCCCCGAACTCATTGGACCTGAAAAACTCTTCTTCATGGAGTGGAATAGTGTTCAGAAGAATATTTAGGAAAAAAAAACAAATGAAAAAATATTGAAAGGTTTTCTTAAGGTGATGCACCTAATGACTCTCCAAAACATCCTAATGATTGCAATCACATGAAGCATTAAGCGGAGACTAATGGCTTAAGTATCACAAAAGAATAGGAATCAATGTTTTAAAAGAAAACTAGATATTCTCTCCGAGTTAATTCATGTGTAATTGACCTTATTTTAAAATCAATGTTTTCTAAATTCCTAAAAAGAAATTGATGGAAAATTAAAGATCATACTTCGTCAATAGTAAGTTAATCTGATTAACGAGCCCCAATTGGACTTTCTTTATTCTTCTTCACTAAAAGATCAGTGGAACCATAAATTCTATCATAGAATAGAATAATGTAGTATTGGTAGTTGTTCTCACTCTCATTAAAGTAGTTGTTCCGAGATAAGCAAAGTTAACAACTAAGTTTTACTACTAACCAGTCAGTAAGTTTTAATATCGTCTTATTCAAATCGATTATCAAGAGATTTATTGGAAAAACTCTATTCTTTTTATTTTTAGTTGTTTCCAGGCTTTTTTCAGGATTTGTTTTGTCCAAATCATCCCTGGGTTCTTTGAACATGGTTGTTTATACACTCTCTCAATCTTGAATGCCACATCTAGACCTTCATCTTCAATGTTCCAGAATGATGCCAGTACTTCTGTGAGATCCCAAGCTTCTGCGGCAGATGATGCTGAGATGAAAGCGCACTTGTCTACTTTTTTATCATCTAGAACAATTGTGAATTTTGCACAAAAGATTTTATCAATTAAACCATTTTGAGACATTTTTCATGACCAAGGGACTTAATTTTCTTCAGAAACTAGTTCTGTTGTTCCATAGATTTGTTCATAAGACAATATAATGGAGGAGACATATTTCCTTAATCCAAGTACTTTTCTACGGATTTTATCTTTCTCAGAGGGATCTCTATCCATGAGGAGATGAATTGCATGAATTTTGACTTGAATCTCATCTAAGAATTGGTTTACCAGGGGGAATAAATCTTGTTGGACAAGAATATTACAAGTAAGGTTTTCTTGGCCTCCCCTTGCTTGAGGCCGTTCTAATGCATAACCAAATGACATGGCTTTAATACGAATCCCCTGTGTTAACACAAAATCATAACTCGAGGTAATTTCATCATTAAAGTTATCACAAAACCCAGTCCCACTGAACGACCGATCAGAGAGATCCACTAGCTTCGAGAAGTTGTCTTTCAGAATTTCAGGTACAATAATAATCGGAATGGGACCATGTCGCTGGTCGAAAAACGACACCACCACCCCAATTGTGTGAGAATCAAGTGCAGCCATTACTTCCGCTTCTGATACTTCAGTAATTTTCTCAAGAACTAACTCTTTATCAAGACCCACCAATTCTGGTTTACGAATGAATTTGATATAAACAATTGATCCAAAGAAAATGATAAACACTGCTAACACTGCAAGAAGCAAAACCCATTCAGGTATCCCTGGAGGACTGAATACTAAGATTGTAAGATCAATGCTTTCAGGGTCATCTGTTAGAATATCATACGCACGAGGATTTCTATTTCCAGAATTGTCGGAGGTTTCAATCCAATAAATAACACGCCAACTGGTTCCATTGGTAGCAAAGGGAAGGGTGCCATAATAAAAGACCGAGGAATCTGATTCATTATATTGTACCATGATAATCTGAAGGGCCGATTGAGAGAATATTGATCCAGATCCTGCCGTATTTGATTGATTAACGGCTTCAAAGTAGCAATAAAGAATCACTTCCTTAATACCACTCCCATATTCCTGAATTTCGGCATAGAACGTAATATTGGTAGGATTCACTTCGCTATTTGGTACAAAGAAGGCTTTTTCAACTCGAGGAGCAGCCGTGTCAGTTATTGTAAAATTGAAGTTTAATTTCTTATAGATTTCAAACTCATCACCCATATAATCCACTATTGTAGTAACTTTAACGTCTCCAACAACGAAATTATTTAATAATTCTTGAAATTGGTTAGGGGAAAGTTGATAATCCAAAAGCCAGTAATCAGTACCAGAGGGGTTCACAGCATATCTAGTAAGACCTATAGAGTCGTTAAGCATGAATTCTACTGTAGATATTGTATTTCGAGGATCAAAGACCGAAACATTGAAGAAATAATGCCCCTCAATGTCATTCATCGCAATAACAATTTCAGTTGGGATTGAGTTGATAGTCGGCCGACTTTCGATCATAATTATTGAGGAATTCATTTGAGCCCATATCAAACTGCCATCAGAGGGAGTGATACTACAATACCAGGATTCTCCTGGGGAGGTAAACGCATTGGATAATGTCGTTTGATTCTCAAACCCTGTCATTTCAATCCATGAATCGTTCCCTAAGCCCATAAACCATTGAATTTGGGCGTCTGAAACATCTCCCAGACTTGAAAAGTAATACTCAATTGAAATTTCTTCATCTTCGACGAAAAATTGATCATCACGGACATTATACGGGTTAACCTGGCCTGCAGGATCGAATAGATATTCAATTGACAACGCTTTTGTAATGATATCAGCTGAATAGCGTGAACTGTAGTCTAATCCATCAAAGACATAGAGATTTACTTGCCAGAGATCGCCATTACTCGTATCTTGTAGCGGAATGGTGCTTAGATTTTCATATTCTGGTTCAAACATCCCATTTCGATACCATTGAATATAGATGTTCGATAAATCTTCACTGTCTCCATCTACATCAAAGTAACTCCAATCTAATGTTAAAACGTCTGTACCTGAAATTATTGTGGGTTTAAGACTAGATGACGTAATAGTGGGTATTGTGTTTACTATTTCGATACCTATACTTGTATAATTATATAACGCCCAATCTGAACCATCATAAGGGCGTATAATAACATAAATTTGATCATCTTTATTATAAAAGTTGTAAGTTAAAATTGTATCATTTTCTGTTCCTTCAATAAGTTCACCATTTTTAAACCATAAAATTACTGTGTTAGAAGGATCGATTGAATCTCCATCATAATCATAATATTCAAAACTGAATTCTAAATTGTCTAGGGTAGTTGGGTTTGGTATTAACCAGGAAAAATCAATTACTTCAGGGAAGCTATTACCTATTTTAATGGAGGTTGAATTGACCCAGGCCCCATAATACCCATATTGATCTCTCGGTCTAACACTCCCCATCCAAAGATCATCGCGGTGAAGATAATAGGGATCAATAAAAGATTTTGTCAAGTCAGACTGGAGTTCCCATTCTTCAGAGACAGTATTATATTTATACCAGCGGTATTGGGTTCCACTGACTCGCATTACAAAAATATTAGAAACATCAGTATTTTGCTCTGGAAGTACATCATAAATATCATCACTTTCACCTGAATCGATATCATACACTAAATTAAAGTAATCCAAGTAGATAGGTACTTGTGGAACATAAATTGATGATCCATTCTCGTGATCAGATAAGATTACTGGAAAACCTTGACTGGTATTAATTTGAGGAGCTGTGTCTCCCACAAGTTTCATTACCTGAGACCCTGAAAGGGTTGAAGAATCTACTGGTTGGCCTGTAATAATACCAGTAATTGGATCAGCATCGTCAGGTGTAATCACTACCCAGATTAAATCACCAGCAGTAAATGTTGAACTTGAAAGAATTGTGTTTGTTTCAATTGTTGTCACAGATCCTAAATGTACTACTTTCCACTCAATCTTTGATGATTCAGAATCACCATCTGCATCATAAAAGTCATAAGAAAGAATTAAATCATCAGTAGTGGTTAATCCACCGCTTAGAGTGATATTCTCAACAATCGGTTCAGAATTAGCTATTATCGCGATCGCGTCACTTGACCAATCAGACCAATCCTGCCCATCAAAAATTTGTACTCTAAAACGCCATTCATCATGTTTTGTCGTATAAGAGGGTGATATTTCTGTTTGATTTTCTAAGTCGTACATTTCATATATTGTACCGTTATCTTTAAACCAACGTATATGATAATTAACAATACTATCCTCATCAGCATCAAATTCCTCCCAATTAGCAATGAGAATATTAGAAGTGAATAATCCAGAAACAGGTTCATATATGTAAGTTGTAAACTCCACAACATTGGGAGGAGAATTCAGGATAATAACACTTATATTATTCCATTCGGAATAATCACTACCATCTGACACGCGTATTGATAGGTTCCACAAATCGTCTTTAAAGATTGAGCTTTTATCTATGACATCCATGTCATTATAACTAGATTGTAAGAGATTATTACGATACCAGCGTATTTCGTTATTTACAAAGGAATCTAAGTCAGGATCATTAAAGGTATAAGAGAAACCTAAATCATCATCCGAAGTAGGACTCGAAGGGGAGAATTGAAAACTATTGACAGATGGGGCAGTATTTCCTATAGTTATTGTAGATGAAGTTTTTATAATTCCATAATCACTTCCATCAAATGGTAGAACTGCAAAGTACCAATTATCTCCTTTCGATGTATAGCTGGAATCTACGGTCGTAGAATCATTTAAAACGTCAATTAAGACGCCATTTCTGTACCATATGACTTTTGAGTTACTTTGTAGATCCCCATCAGCATCATTATATTCATAATTACTATTTAGAATACTTACGGTTTTAGCATCACTAGGGGTGATCGCGAGATTACTCGCACTTGGAGGTGTGTTTTGAACAGTAGTATTCACGAGACAACTTATCCATGCACCAACATCAGTGCCATCCGAGGGTCGCACCTTGAAATGCCATTTCTGTCCCTTCAAAGTATAGCTCGCTGTGACCGTTGTAGAATCATTTAATGCCTCAATGAGTACCCCATCTTGATACCAGATGATCTCGGAGCCACTCTGCGGATCATTATCGACATCGGAATAAGTATAACTTGCAACTAGATCGTTCCCTGTTTTCGCATCACTAGGAGAAATCTGTAGACTGCTAGCTGAAGGAGCGGTATTCCCAATTGTCACATTTACGGGACAACTCGCCCAGGGGCCAAAATCCTTTCCATCTCTAGGCCGTACTTTCACATGCCATTCTTGCCCTTTGGCGGTCGCACTTGATGGAAGGGTCTGTAATCCATCATATTGATCCATATGTACATCATTGCA
>JAHQWW010000126.1 GCA_029856365.1 Candidatus Hodarchaeota archaeon | reverse complement strand
CCTGACTATCTCTTTAAATAGCGATAGATGTGATAATTGTGGCCTTAAGGCAACGATTGGATTCCTTTCACCAAACATATTCACAAAGGGTGAAATCTAGTGGAGATACCCGAGTACTCAGAGATAGAGCTCTACCCTATTCAACAGATAGAGTCAAAACTAGTTTTTCAGAGTACTCTATTGAAACATATTCGAGGTTCAAATTTTAAGAAACAGGCATTATTTTTCGTTGATAATAATCAGCGTAAATGGTTTTGGAAAAAATTACCTTTTAATTCGTTAGTACGAGAGTGTATTGTTTCATTTTTAGCAACAGAGCTAGGAATACGAGTTCCACAATCATTAATTGCTCGAAAGGGCCATTCAATTGGTATATTCCAAGAATGGATAGATTGTGAGGATTTAACCTCATTCTCCGACGTCCAATTGATATTATCGAATAATACCGATCTCTTTGATCTCTTTGTATTTGAAGCTTGGATTGGTGCATTAGATCGACACGGTGGAAATTACCTTACTTCTCATGAGGGAAAACTCTGGGGAATAGATTTTGAAAATTGTTTCTCGGATATCTCTCATGGTAGCGAACTCTGTCTTTATTTTCCATGGATAAAAGATTCAAAGAAAGAATTGAAAACGTCAATCGAAAAGCTACGTAATCAGATTACTGAAAAATGCCTATTAGAAATTCAGGATAACTTTCAAAATATTGTTAATGTTTTACAAGATCCGCGAGCAAGAGAAGCCCTAGAAAATCAGTTGATAGAAATAATTGAATTACTAAAACACAATCTTACTCAATTAGATGAAACTGTAGATACTTATCTAGAAAAAAGCTTTTCAAATCCTAAGTTTATCTTATATACCTAAATCATGAGACAATTTTTCTAAATTCTTATTTTTAATTCAATGGCGTTGACAGATGCAAAGAGAAATAGTTGATGGACAAATATGTCAGTTGTATAACTGTCATCTATGTTGTATTGAAACAGAGATGTTGCTAACAAAGCTCGATATTCATCGAATAGTCAAAAAGACATCAATCCCCGCTAAAGAGTTTGTTATTCTCAACGAAGATGGTCGTCCAATGCTTAAGAATCATCAGATAGATAATAAAGTTCAATGCTATTTTCTTGATAGCGAAGGATTATGTTCTATATATGAAATAAGACCAGAAGGATGTAAATTTTATCCATTTATCTGGGATTTGACTAATCATCATATAATAGCAGACGATTATTGTCCACATCATTGTAAATTCAGAAAATCACCAAGTATAACAAAAAGTCTAGAAGAGTTTATTTTTCGACTATTTGGAAAACTTTAAGGATGATTTTCCTTCTCAATTTTCAATACTACAAGTCAGGAGAGAGATTCTGTTTTTATGAATTGGAGTATTGCTTAGTGAGAAACAAAATACCACAAAACAAAATATCATAAATCAACGAACAAGAATTATTAAATATATTATCACATTCCACAAGGCCAATGATCCTCCGAGAGTTAAATATACCTTGCATATTCGGAATTATAAATATTAATTCTTCAAAATCTTGGAATTATTTATCATCATCCAGAAAACTGCAGGAGAAAGGATTAATTCAACAACGAGACAGTAAAGAATATGAATTGACACTACAAAGAGCCCAAACTATTTCTTTCCTTAAAAAATTAGATGAGGATGATGTCCTATAACGAATATCCCCCCTATCCCCATTTCAGAACTTATTTCTGACCATACATTCATCAAAAATTATCCTTAGAATCCTAGACGATGGCCAAGTAATATTGGTGCCTTTATGGTACTGTTGTTTATTATTCAGATGAATTTTCCTGTTTTAATTGTAGGACCCTTCCTTCTTCCCTTTCTCAGTTCTCATATTCAGTGTTTGACTCAACCTGGATATTAATAAAACCAATTAATACTCCTATGAAAGCCATGGTGGAAAAGAACACTCCTACCACTGTATAACCGAAATCGGTGTAAATAATTCCGCTTAACACCGCACAGAGAGTCGTGGCTCCTGCATTGAGGGCCAGATTTAAGGATAAAATAGTTCCTTTAGAGTTGGTTGCTACTTGAGTAAGTAAAACAGGAACCTCAGTCATTGAGAAATCAAATGCAGTTCCTAATAATATTAACCAGAAGATTACGAACAACGTATTCAAAGACAAATGAGATAGTAAAATCATACAGCTAGCGGCCACTGCTAAACCAACAATAACACATCGTTTTGGTCCAATGTTATCTCCAATCCATGTTGCGAGGAGAGTCCCAATTAGTGTTCCCACTCCCATAAAGGCATAAATCATACTAATAGATGTTTCCTTTATTTGGAATTCATTTTCCATCCAGATTGAAAAAAAAGCCAAGATCCCCTGAATAGCACCAACAGCAAATAATGACAATATTAACCCTGAAAGGGCACTCCGATCCATCACCACTATCTTGAATAAATCTATACTTCGCTTCACTGTGGGTCTTTGATTAATGGATTTATCTTCAGAGGAATCAATCAGGGTAATTAATAGACTTGTACTTAATGCAAGAACTGCCAATACCACAAATGGTAAACGCCAACTCAAATGTTCAATCGTATAGCCCACTAAAGGCACTCCAATAGTAAAAGTGATGGGCCAAGACAGCCGCACGAATCCCATTGCACGCGACCTCTTTTCATAGGAGTATGTATCTCCTAGTTCTGCTAACAATGAAGGCAAGAATAGAGCTCTTGACAGTCCAGCAAGGCCCCGTGCTGCTAATATTTGTATCCAGTTCTGTGCTATAACCATAAGAGTAGAGCTTAATGCGAATATCAATAGTCCTAATATTAAAAACTTCCTCCTTCCATATTGATCTGATAAATTGCCAAAAATGGGACTTAGAAGAATAAAGATTGAATAAGTTGAGATAACTAATCCCATAAGCCATACTTCGATGTTAAAAGACGCACTGAAAGAGCTAAAATATAGTATGATGCTCTGAAAATCGAGATCAAGAGCTAATCGGGCTAATAAAAGGATGCCTAGCTGTGTGGAAGATGATCTTACACGTCTCATCTCTTATCACGAACATATAGAATCTCTAATCTTTCAATCTTGAGGTTTGGAAACTTGTAACAAATGTATTTTGCATTCTTGAGGGGAAAAAAGAGAATATTAAAACATATAAGAAATATTTCCATTATTTCAAGATAATGGATCGAAGTATTGTCAATGGAATTGCCACATCAACTAGATTTATTTGTGCTAATTTGAAAAATGTTTGTATAGCTTTATGAAAAACATCGAAGTTTCGAGAAAATAATTAAAAAGACCTATTCTGAGGAATCATCACCATGGAAATTCGACAATTAACTCCTGAGGATCGGGAAGCATTTGCCCGACTAACACGTTATGCATTTGAGCCAACAAAAAATACGTATGAAAACGTTGTTCCAATGGACTATGAAGAGTCACATCCTCATCTTAAAGATATGAGTCAGGTTTACGGGTGTTTTGATAACAGCAACTTGGTTTCTACATGCGCATTTTTCTCTTCAACCGTTATTATAAGAAATAAAGAATTCCCAATGTCTGGTATCTGGGGAGTAGCAACGGCACCCTCATATCGTAATAAAGGTCTTGTATATAAAATCTTACACAAGATATTGAAAGAGATGCAAGAAAAACAACTCCTAATATCATGTTTGTACCCGTTCAAATTCTCTTTTTATGAACAATTTGGCTGGAAACTTGCTAATGATAATCATCGTTACCATATTGAGACAAGTAAATTGATTTTCCGTCCAATTACAAATAGGGTTGTTCGTGAAGTTTTCACATTAGACCATATAAAAGAGGTTTACTCTAAAATCGCAGGACATAAGTACAATTACATGCTTAAACGAACAGAGGAAGACTGGCGCCGAAGAGTCAACCCTAAAGAACCAGGATACTTATTTGTGTGTTATAATGCTAAAGATAAGCCTTCTGGTTATGTAATTACACGATTTTTAGAACATCAACCTCCTAGTCCTGAAGGTGTTGAGAAAAGCGAGGAAACAATTTACTTATCAGAAATATTCTGGGATGACCGGAAAACCAAACAGGCGTTATTTAATTTCCTCAAAACGCACATGGATCATCGAAATTACATAGTATTTTCTACAGCTGATTCTAACATATTAGCGTTTCTTAAAGAAGCAAGAATTAAGGCTAATGAGGTGTTTCCTGCTTCAATGGTGCGAATTGTGGATATTATCCCTGTTATGGAAGCATTTGACTATTCAGAAAAAATAAAACTGGTATTGAAGGTTATTGACAAGTTTTGTGATTGGAACAATAAGTCTTTCAGTTTTACTGTATCAGGAGGCAGAGCAAAACTTGAGGAAACAACACTCCCCTCTGATGTAACAATAGAAATTGGATCTCTCTCTCAAATAATTGTAGGGTACAGGAATGCATCGCAACTGTATGATTCATGGGAGATAGATTGTTCAAAGGAGATAGTCTCATTACTTGATCGTCTTTTTCCTCTACAAAATAATTTCTTTCGTGATTTCTTTTGAGTCTCCAAAACTATAGTTTAACGAGTCTTAAAAGAATCATTTATGAATCCTAGAACCAGATTTAGTTCAGGAGATACAGGAAATAACACAATAAGTTGTAATACAAGACAGCCTCACATTGTATATACCTGTGCATACATTTTGGCCACATAACCTTTTGTACAGATCGGAAAGGGAATGAATTGGTTAATAAATATTTTTTTAGGGAGTATTATCTCTATTGAAAGTCAATCAATCATTTAGTATTAAAGAAGAGCTTAAAAAAGACTTCTCATACTCAAAGGGAAAGGTTTTAAGTTCGATGAATTGTGAAGCTGATCCTTTCGCACAAGACGTTTTTCGTGACAATCTAGAGAAAAATCTGGGTGACCCTGCGTTATTTCCAGGCACTATGAATATCGAAGATCATGTAATTACGATCTTAGGTAGATTATTTCAGCTACCATCTTCTGGGACAGGTGTTATCCTCTCTGGTGGATCAGAAGCTAATGTTACCGCCCTTTGGGCTATTCGGAATAATAAGAACCTCAACTTGGAAACCCCAGAAATTATTGTTCCTGAATCTGTGCATATTTCCTTTGATAAAGCTGCTGATCTCTTAAAGCTGAAACTTATTAAAGTCCCTACAACACCTAAATATCAAGTTAACCTAGAGGCGGTAATAGAATCAATTACGAAAAAGACAATAGCTTGCGTAGGAGTAGCTGGGACAACAGCATTTGGTACGATTGATCCTTTAAATGAACTTAACAAAATATGTTTGGAACATCAACTAGATATGCATATTGATGCAGCATTTGGTGGTCTTGTTTTTCCATTTCTTCCCCAATCACGAGAAAAATTCTTTCTTTCTTTTGATTTGAAATCTGTAGTATCCATTACGGTTGATATTCACAAAATGGGTCGTGTTCCTATCCCTGGAGGAGGATTGCTGTGGAGAGATAATATTTACCCTCAAGCTATTCAGTTTACATTACCTTACTTAGCTGGAAATCCAAAACAGATAACTATTACTGGAACTAGATCTGGAGCATCTACGATTGCTTTTGCATCACTGTGGAATAAAATTGGATTCAAAGGTTTTCAAAAAATTGTTTTTTCTTGCATTGAGAATACTCAATATCTTGCTGAAGAACTTGAGAAACGGGGTCTATCAATTCCGATTAAACCACCCATCAACATTCTTGGTGTAAAAATTCCAACCAATTTTCCTCTAAATGTATTTGAATTGCATAGGAAGTTATGGGAGCAAGGTTGGACTACAACTATTGTAAATGGGTGTTTACGCTTTACCATTATGCCTTTAACTAGAAAAGCTCAGCTTGAAAAGCTTCTACTCTTGATAGATCATTTAATTAATAATGTATAGAAGATTATAATAATCTCAATTCACCCAGTATTCGATTTTCTGTAATTTCCTTTCCGTAAAGAATAGTTTCACCAATTTTAACTGCTGGTGAGGTTTTTAATTCACGCTTCAGAAATTTTTTGATTGAGTCAACTTTTTTGATAATTAAATTAGGATGGTTATTCTGAATTGTATTCAAAATTTGACGAACACGGATACATCGTGGACAGATTAATGATTGAAAGAATATTATTTCGGGATTCATTGGTAACTCTCCGATTTAGTATGAAATTAAACTTTATTATTATTATTTTTTTTCGTATAACGTTATTCGTTTAAATATAGTAACATTGTTTTTTTACAATCACTACAAGATAGAAGAATTATAGGGGCTGTTCCCTCCTCGCCCATCATATTCAATAATGTGACAGGAATGATCGTGAAATATTTCTTTAATGAGAATCTTACGGCCATAGAATCGAAATCATTATGCAATAGCCTAGAGGCTGCTAGAATAATAAAAAGGTCTATATTTTTTCACACTAATTTTCAGGATGTATCATATAATACAAAAAATTCCCATTTATTACAAAAATGATTTAAGAAATCAACTTCTATACGAATTATTAGAGTGATTACTGTTGCTGACTAGAGAGAAATTATCACAGCTATCCGAAGAGGAACTAGAGAATCTTTACCAAGAGAAGAAAGCAAAATATGATCAAAAAATGTCCAAGAATCGTCGAATAAGAGGAATGCTCTCGAAAAAAGTTGATGAAAAACAAAAAAATGTGAATAAGAGGAAGAAGGAGATCAATGACCTTCTAGCTGACCATCCAGAACTATCTGTCGTAAAACAAGACTTTGACGACATTGAACAAGATCCTGCAGAATTAAAAGAACTAATTCAAGAGAAACAACAAACTCTCTCCCAACTTCAATCAAAGAGATTACAGATCGAACGAACTATTACTGAAACATCAAACCATAATAAACAGCAAAAATCATTAGAAGAACAATATCAACAAGAAATTTCTTCCCTAATTGCTCAATCTGGATCTCTTTCTGATGTCAGTGGGAGGCCTGAGTTGCTTGAATTAGACCAGCTTTCCAAGGAGATCAACTCGGCCCAAGATGAACTCAACACTCTTACAAAGGAGATCGAGGACATCCGTGAAAAGATTCATCAACAAGGATAAGGTTGAAGTGAAGTCACGTATTAATGAAATTCTTGATATCGAAAAAGAATTGAAACAAGAAGCTGAGACACATCTTCAAATCAAAGCAGACTTATCTAGTAAATTATCCGAATTATCTACTGAAGAATTAACTTTAGCTAATAGATGGACTACTCTTCAAGAAAGAATATCCAAAAGAGAAATAAAAGATAGTGTAGAACCATTTGTAATCCTCCAGCTCATCGAAACCAAAATCCAGTTAGAGTCCGAAATAAAAAAACTTCAAGAAGAAATTACTCCATTTGAACAGCAGCTTGCTCATTTAAAATCTGAACACAATATTATTGATTCTAAAATAGAGGTTTTAAAAAAAGAAAAACAAAAACTGGAGGAGAAAGCCCTAGAAATAAAACAAAAGCAAGTTAAAAGTAAACGTGTTAGCAATAAGGTTCAGAACGAGCGAGAAAGACTTAAAAAAGTCAGAACACGAGTTAAAGAACAAAAGAAAATCAAGGATAATCTTGAGATTTTCCTCAAGACTTTAAACACTATTCAAGAGGTTGTGAGTACTTATTCACCACTAACAGAATCAAAAATCCCTCTGGCTGTAACAGAAGAAATCTACGAACAGATAATTGACTCAAAGAAGAAATTTGATGAAGCACAAACAAATTTTGATCCTAATAATCTGGTTCCATTTTTAATTGAAGCAGACGCTTCATACCGAAATATTATTTCTGTATTCATTAAGCTATGTGATAACATTCCAAATTTATTGTTGGAAAAAGAATTCTCTACGCAGATACTTACACTTGTTGATAAAGGATTTATGCTAAATACTCGTCATTTAAACGCAGTACAGTCAATGCTATCAAAGTTAGAAAAAGGTGTTGAAATTGCGCCACTTGCATCATTTTCTAACGAAATTAAAACCTATTTTGTTGAAAATCTTACCTATTTACGTGTTACTGGATGGATTGTTTTAGACCCTCCTCCTTCTTAAGATAAAGAAAAAATTACCAGTTATCTCTCTGTTGCAGAGTCTATGTCTTGTTTTAAGAGATTAACTGATAAATGAATTATAGTTGTATGCCAGTTTCATTTCACTTGTTAAGATACTTTCGGATACGATTAAAAGCCTCTATTATTTCTGAGGTTGAGCGTGAGAATGCAACACGGAGGTACCCCTCTGCTGATGTTCCAAAAGCAGATCCAGGAACCACAGATACATTAGCATTCATCAAAATGTCTATAGCAACATCTTCAGAAGATCGGTCAGTGAAATGATACTTAACAAAACCATAAAAAGCTCCATCAATGGCTTCAAGGGACAGACCATCTGTTTTCTGGACCTCTTCCACTAAGACTTTTCTTCGTTCTGGAAATATTTTATTTATCAACTCTCTTGCTTGAGCTCTTTCCTTTAAAGCAGTAATACCTCCCCATTGACAAAAGTTAGTTGGACAGGTTGTTGTTGCTTGAATTATTTTAAGAATGCCTTCTGCGATTTCCGAATTACTGATCGTCCATCCGAGACGATATCCTGTCATGCTATATGTTTTAGCAAATCCATTAATTACAATAATATTCTGACGCCAATCATCGAATTCTGTTAATAATGTGCGAGTTGGAGTATCAGTGAAAATATAATCCCAATAGATTTCATCACTGATAATAAAAATATTGTGATCTTCCACAAGATCTTTAAGAAACTGAATTTCTTCAAAAGAAAGAAGATGAGAAGAAGGATTATTAGGAGAGTTAATCAAAATAGCGCGTGTTCTTTTATCAGTTACACTAGATAATATTTCATCTTGGTTTAATGAAAAATCAGATGTCATGGGAATGGTAATGGATTTAGCTCCAACTAATTGAGCCATATCAGGATAACTTACCCAATATGGCTCAGGAATGATTATATTATCCCCTCTGTTTAAAACTGAATAAAATGATGCAAGTACTCCTTGTTTACCTCCTGAGGTAATCTTTATTTCATCTGTAGAGTTTATTGATAATCCAAAATCTTCAAGATAAAGGTTACTAATGGCTTGACGCAATTCTGGAATGCCAGAGCTAACTGTGTAAGCTGTTTTCCCTTCATTGATTGCTTTAATTGTAGTATCAATAATTGGTTTAAGAGGTTGAAAGTCTGGTTGTCCAATTGAGAGGTGGATAATATGATGTCCTTCTGACTCCCTTTGCTTAGCCATAGAGAGAAAATTCATAGTCGGAGATCCTTTTAATATTCTTACTTGGTCTGATATCATACAAATTTCACCGTACTTGCTTTTCTAGTAGAATTATGGATTCAAATGGCAAATAATCTAAAAATAAATATTATATAGAAACTTCTATAAAGAAATACAAAAAAGTAATGTATTAATACTAAAAAAATTAACCCAAATAAAACACACTTACCATCAAACAAAGCTATTTTAGATAAAATTAAAAATAAAAGAGATTAAATCGGTGAGTGGTTTTCTTGCAAGTTGAATCAAATTGGGCGATCTTTGTTGAATGTAAAACCGTAAAATGGTCTTTTGGTAACCCAGATGACGAGTTCCTTGCTTTTGTTGTTAATTTTTTAACAGCCCTTGCCCAAATCGGTGAGGAGCTATTTGGTCAGCATGGTATAGCACAGATCAACTTTGATGTGAAGAAACATGCTGGATTTCGGCCATCTGAAGTGTTTGTTGTTTCATTAGAGAATAAATTTTTTCTGATAATGAGCGATCCAAGTACCACGATGAAGTTAATTGATGCACATGGTGGGATTGTTCATGAAGTTCAAGAGATCATGAGTGCAGTCCTAGTTGGACAAGCATCAATGTTGTATGCCCAATGCATCACCGAACTACCAGATGAAGAGACTCGTGATTATTTCGAATCAATTTGGCAGAATATTATTCTGGATATTTCGGATAAATATAGAGAAGATATTAATAAAATCGTAGGGAAAAGTGCTAGTAATTTCTCAATGCTTTATTTTGAAGATCTTTTATTTTTACACTATTATTTACGAAAACAACCTGAATTAACGCGTCCCATGTCCCCTAAAGGATGGGGACTAGTTAGTCATATGTCTGGAGGAGAAATCCCACTCGATTTTCACGTTGAAAAAGATCCTGTCGTTTTAGCTGGTTACTTAGCAATAATCATATCATTTTTAATGACCCTTTTTGACTCGAAACCTAGGAGTCTTGTTTTCGGAACGAATAATATTCAGAGTTTGTCTTTCTCTCATGGTGAGGAGTATTTTCTTACAATAGATGCACCATTTATTGAGTTAGCATTAGATCCTGAATTCTATGACAGTTTCTTCGAAATGAGTGACTCAGTACTAAAAGATTTAGAAGCTTCTCTCAAAAAAAGGATTACTGAAGAAATTTTGATATCCCAAACCCAAGAATTAGAAAAAATGGACATTAAGCCTTTACTAGAGAATTATGTTCTTCAGTCTAAAACCATACAAATTCCTAAGAAGGACGGGATACAAAGACGTAATTTTATTGCAAGAATTTTTGGACGATTATAGCTTCCAATACTCGTTGAATCATGGATTGGGTAGAATGAGAGTAGATGAAAATTGGGCTCTGTTTGTTAATCCAGATTTGGAAGTTGAATGGGCATTTGGTAATCCCGATGAAGAGTTTCTTGCTTTTGTTGTGAACTTTCTTCAGGGTCTTGGAAATATTGGGTCAGAAATCTTTGGAGAGAACTCTGTTGCATCCATTGAATTTGAACATACAGGCTTTAAGGTTTCAGAAGTATTTATTGTTTCCTTACAGAATAAATTTTTCTTTATCTGTTCGGATCCTGCAATCACACTTAAACTAATATCAGCAACAGAAGGATTACCGAAAGCAATGGAGGAACATATTGCTGCCGTATTGGTGGGCCAGGCTTCCATTCTATTTGCTGACAGTATTTCCAATACAAAAAGTGAGCGTGAAATGGAGATTATTGAAAGAAGTTTTCAGGCAATTATTTTAAACATTAATCCTTCTCTTAGCGAGAGTATATCCAAAATTTGTAGCAAAGCAAGTTCTAATTTTTCAATGCTCTCCTTT
>JAHQWW010000125.1 GCA_029856365.1 Candidatus Hodarchaeota archaeon | reverse complement strand
TCAACAGCTAAAAATGTGGACTATAAAGGAACAACGATTAATTTTTGCTCCCCAGAAAATTTAATTGCCCATAAATTAAAATTTGGTTCGGAAAGAGATCTGGAAGACGCTTTAGTAGTAATACTTGCTCAGAAAGAGACAATAAAATGGGAATATCTGGAAGTTTTGTGCGCACGTCTTGATGTAACTAAAAAGTTGAGAAATTTACAGAAAACAGCCAAAATAGAACGAATGTAATAATCTAAATTATGCTCTCCTGAATAGCTTTTGTAATAGATTGAAGACCCCCCTCAAGTTCTTGTCGGTTGGGATAACCATAACCAATGCGCATAAACCGTTTATCTACTTCAAACCAGTGACCAGGTGCTACAAAAGTTTTGTAAGTGTGTTTTAGAACTTTATAGAACTTTTCAAGATCGATATTGATATCTTGTTTTATTCTCGGAAAACAAATGACACCACCACTTGGTTTTACCCATTCCATGTAATCATTACTTTCTATCCAATTATTCAATATTTCTAAGTTAATGTTTACATGTTTTTGAATCCCTGTTAAAAATTCTCTTTTTCTTGCTAGAAAATACGCCCCGATTTCCTCATCGACGATAGAATTGCAAATAAAGATTAACTCTTTTCCAGCTAAGAAAGTCTCCATTAATTCTTTATTCTGATTAATCAACCAACCTAATCGGATACCAGGTAAACCATATGCCTTGGAAAAAGAGGAAACACTAATTACATTTTCACTTAATGAGCCAGCTATTGGAAGAGGCTCAGGGGTCATCTCTCTATATGTTTCATCTAATAATAAGTAAATCCCTTTAGACTCTATCATTGAAATGATTTCACTCAACTCAGATTCAGTAATCATTGTTCCAGTGGGATTTTGGGGGTATGTAAGACTAATAAGACGTGTATTAGGTTGAATCAACTGTTCCAGCTTATTAAGGTCAAATTGAAATTGTTCCTCCATTGTTAATCTCAGATAATCCATCTGACAACCAATAGCCCGCGGAGATTCAAGATTCGCAACATAATTCGGATGTAAAATCACAACATGATCACTTGACTTCAGAAGAGACGTAGCAATAATAAATAATGCACCTGCAGCTCCTGTTGTTATCAAAACGTGCTCTGGATTGACCCATTCTCCTGCGATGTTTTGTCTAAGGTGAGGATTACCCAAATGATCAGTGTAACTGAGTGCGAGATCAGTTAAGTCGAGATCAAGATTCCCAAGGACAAAATCGGGAACAGAGCTTTCTGCAAGATTATACTTAATTCTCTCGTACCCAAACTCTTCTGGTGATTCCTTTTCAATCGGAGTTCGCCGATAAGATAGGTGACCTTCTTTCTTTTCCATTTTATTTCAATACTACCGAAAGATTCTTTCAACATAAAAAATAATATCTTTGATCGTAAATATTGTTATTAGGAGCCAATAATCTTAATGAGTTTTTTTGAAATCTTTCTTCTTTCATTTCTCGTTGCATTATCAGGAGCAATGTCACCTGGCCCTTTGCTTACTTATACAATCTATAAAGCACTTCAATCAAAAAGAAAAGCGTATTTAATTGGTCTTCTCATCTGGATTGGTCATGCAATTTTAGAATTCATATTAATGTTAGTTTTACTCATCGGTTTGTCTCCTTTTATTACTGATCAATCTATTATTATCATAATTGGTTTACTGGGTGGTGGGATCCTGATATTTTTCGGCATTAATCTCTTAAGAGATATTTGGTTGAAGAAAATTGATTTTAATTTTTTGATACCAGAGAATGAGATCATCCTGAAAAATGAAAACACAAAAAAAACAATTAACCTGCTTCAACAACCCACCCTCGGAGGCATATTGGTGTCAATGTCGAACCCTTATTGGTGGATTTGGTGGGCTGTTATAGGACTCAATTTTATGACTCAATTTTCAGTGGGTCTTTTGAATCTGGAATTTTGGAGCTTCTTTCTTGGGCATGAACTTGGAGATTTCCTCTGGTATGTATCAATAGCAGCCTTACTTGGTTTTACTAATAAGTTCTTAACGAAAAGAATTTACCTTGGGATCATTATTATTTGTAGCATATTTATGATTATTTTTGGTTTATACTTATCAATTTCGCCAATACTCACAGTGGGAAATGTTGTATTATAGAATCCTATAAAAAGATTTCATTAATAAGTGAAATTTTAAAATTCACTTCAATGTACTTGAGATATGTCTAAAGAGATCATTTAAAGAATTGTTTAGTGGAACTAGAAAGTCAGTAAATAGCCATAAGATTCTCAAGGGTTTTTTCAATGTTTTATGAGGAAACTAATCCACCAAGTATTTCTCTATCAGAAGTAATGAGATTATTAAAGACATGTTCCCTAAATATCAGGGAGCATGAAATTAGATTTCATTATCATGGGAGTTATAATGTTTTCGAGGTTAAGGGAGGGTACATATTTCGATTTCCTGATAAAGTCTTTTTTGGTGGTGAAAAAGGATTTAATTTAATTCAGCGGGAATTAAAAATTCTAGATCTAATCCGTGAGAATATTACTCTACAAATACCTAAACCTACCTACGTTTCAACTGATTCAAATAACCCTTTTATGGGTTATAAAAAAATTAATGGAATCTCCTTATCCAGATGTTTTAACAGAACCACTAAAATTGATCAAGAAAATATTGCTATTCAACTTGGAAGATTTCTCTCGGAACTTCACTCTCGAAAAGTGTATCAGAGAATCTGTACGACTTGGAAAAGTGAACAGGATTTTAATCCTTCTCAATATCAATGTTATTGGCAAAATTATTTTAAAATGGTACAGGAAAACGCTTATCCTTTGCTAGACACTCAACAAAAAAAATGGGTATCCCAAATATTTCTTCAATTTTTAGATGAGAAGAAGAACTTTGATTTTATTCCATGTGTTGTTCATAGAGATTTTGATACATCAAATGTTTTGGTTGATCCTTTAACGTTTGAAGTAACAGGAATAATAGATTTTGAGGAAACAGGTATTTATGATCCAGCAGGAGACTTCGTATTTTATGACGAAGGTGGATTCTTTTTGAATCATTTATTAGCTAATTATAATGGAGTCAAAGATCGGAATTTTAAAAACAGGATGAAATTCCTATATTGTTGTGCTGGTTTGATATATATTCAAACTGGATTAGAAGGTAGGATTCCTAAAATGGTTAAATATGGCATCCAAATGGTTAACAGCCGAATGAAAAGATTTCCACTATAAAATTCACTAAATGTTAAAAATTAGGATCTTCACTGTCGATTATGAGAATTTATGGTAAAATTCGCCCTCAGAGGTAAGATTAACAAGAGTTTTGTTTGATATTGGATCTAAACTCCAGTTGATAGATTTATGGTCACTTTTAAAGTAATCAACGATCGTAGAAGAACATATTACCCGAAATTCCCCCTTTTTTCCAATAAATAACCGATAATAGGGCATTAATCTTTTTGATTTATCACTTAATGCAGAACAAATGATTAATTGTGGATTATTTTCGGTAATTTCCAAAATTATTAGTTGCATTTGGTAATTTGTGTTGTCTTCTTGATGCTTATCAATAATTTCTTGTAAAATTGGAATCCAAAAATGCTCAATACTGCTTTTACTAGAGTTATTTTCTAGTTTTTGTCTGATATACCAGCTTAACAATTGAGTGTCAGAGAAATCATTAACTTGAACTGAGATTGGATGTAATTCGGTATCTAATATATCGTTGAGAATCTTTGAATTGAGGGTACCGTTGTGGCTAAGAAAGACCTTTCTTGAACTTTTTTCATCATGAATCAGTAATGGTTGTACTTGTTGCAAGGATACTGGCGTATTTACACTTGCCCTTCTTGCATGAGCTAACAAAATTTGATGTGTTGATTTGAGAAGAGGAGATCCTATGACCAACCGAGCTAGACTGTTTTTTCTGTAAGAGAAAGCAGGTTTTAGATCTTGATTTTTGTGTTCCCATATTATCTTATAATCATGATCAGTTCCAAGAGTTACAATACCCCAGCCATCCTTGTGGACACAATTCCCTTCTGGAACGCCATAAACTCTGTTTAAGTAGTGATCCTTCTTCGTAGAATCCAGCCAAGCACTAAACCAGTATTTCAATAAATGTCTAGAAGACTTTTTGTGGTTTTGATTCGCCCAAAGACCCAATAAGCGGCACATTGTTTATTTCTCACTATATTGCTCAATAAGTCTTTTTGAGGGGTAATAAGTAAAAGCAGATAAGTTTCTCCCTTTTGAGATTGTTTTCACTTCTACGAGAACTCTATGATATAGAGAACCTTCCCCTTCAACTAAATCAATTTGTGTCCAGTGGGATTGAGTTAACTGGAAATAAATCTCACCAGTAACATTAGATTTGTAGTCTTGGATTATGAATGGAAAACCTAGTTTGGGAGGAGTGAGCTTCCGATAACCCAGTAAAATCGCTTTCTCATATTCTAATCCCCTAAGAAGATAATTTCGACTATATCCAGATTGTAAGGTTCCATAAGTGAATAACCGGTCACACTTCTCGTTAGTAGCCTCTCTTTGCTCTTCTATCATTACGTTGTGACACCTTCTATTAACAATAGTTTTATTGCTAAAATCCAAAACCACCAAAGAGGCTTCGTGACAAATAATCCGATCTACTTAATGCAACAAGAATTCGATCTTTATTATCTAATGGGATTTTTATTCCTTGGACATCAAGTGTATTAGTTATTTTAATTGCCTGGAAATCAGTGACGATATTTTCTTTTTCTTGGTAAGGGAGCTTATAATCAACATCTAACATTCCTTGTAACTGAGTTCCGCGAGAAATACCATATTTTCTCCCTCGTTGGTCAGTGATTGTTCGTGATTTATTCAATTGAACTACTACAAACACTTTTCCTTGTTGCCGCAGTTCTTCAATATTTCTTGTCGTAAATTCGACTTCTAATTCACCCTGCCGAAAATCAGTCTTGATTGTAGGGAGTTTTCGAATCTTAATTCCCAAGATATCCTGATATTTTTCTGTTTCATTTATCCAACGAGATACACTTTCTTGTAAAGACTCCTCTCTATCATTCCGTATGAATCGGGCATTAACACCATTAAAAACCGCTTGTTCTACATTGGTTCTGTGATTAGGATCAAGGGTGATTTCCCCTGTAGTATAAATGTAAATTGCATGCAAAGCTGAGACACAGCATAGATAAACAAGATCAAGGAGATACTCAAGATCCTGTTGAACATCAAAAATTCTCACTTCTACACGGTTTGTTGTGAGCGCGGAATCCTCATCTTCACCTATGTTCGTTAATGGTCCTCTTGGTGTAATATCTACTAGCCTCTCACCTCTTGGATTAGTTATAACTTTTTTCACGTTCTCGCCTGCTATACGTAAGGTGTATCGCATTCTACCGTAGTACTGCATCGGAATTAATGCTGCATTTCGTTTTGGAATCTGAATTTGAGACGAACCATTTGGTTTGAGAACAGTCGAATTACTAATTCGATTACTAGCCACATTTGTCTTAGATCCTTGAAGAATTGGAGTGTTTGCAGATAGCGCAATTAATTCGGGAAGATAATTCCAAAGATAGTTATGGACTGCAGCTAGCTCTTCCGCAGTCATGAATCCCCCTGTTTGGGCTGAAACATTAATATGAGTTCCACTCATGGGATGAGGATCGCTCTGTATAGGATGCATACTCTGAGAGAATATTCTATATCCTAATTGCGTTGCTGCATCAGAAAGCAGTTTCCTCCCAGCTTTCATTGCTTCTGCAATATCTTTAGGTGGAAGTGGAAGAGTAACATACTCAATTTGGCTTGGTGATGGTTCAGCATCCAATCCTCGAATTTTTAGTTGGAGAAAATCTAACCGTTTGGAATCTCGTTCCAAAATTTCGGCAGCTCTCACCATCAATTCATCAGCAGCATTTACTAGCGTGCCATCTTCATTTATAATTAGAAACTCTTCTTCAATTCCACAGAGGACATGGTAATTCTGACATGGATCTTCAGCTAACTCTTTCTTTTTTCTCTGGAGAAGCATGAGAAATCACATTTGACTTAATTCTCGTAATCCTAGTATTTTCTTATTTGTTTTTTATTGATTCTATTACGAGCTCGGAAATATCTTTTATCATCAATTTTTCCTCTAATCCTTCAGTTTTTATCGCTTCCTCGAGCATACAATAACAACTTGGACAAGATACAATCAAGAGTTCAGCTCCAGTTTCATAAGCTTCTCTCACTCGAATTCTACTAGGGCTATTTGATGATCTTCCTAAGAGGTCAAAAACGAAATTTCCACTTCCACCACCACAACAGAAAGAGTTTTCTCGAGTTCTCTCCATTTCAATGAGTTCAACTCCTGGGATACCCTTTATTATCTCTCTTGGGGGTTCATAAATACTATTATACCTTCCCAGGAAACAGGGATCATGATAAGTTACTTTGATGTTGAGATCAGATAATTCAATGTTGTTACTGTTAATTATTTCCGAGAAAACTTGGGTATAGTGATATACTTTAATTTCCCCAAGACCTCCATACTTATTTTTCATTGAGTTATACGCGTGAGGAGAAAGAGTGATAATTTTTTTCACATTAAGTTCTTTAAATTTCTCGATATTTTTATCCGCTAATTCTCGAAATAATCCTTTTTCTCCTGTGAATAATACTTCATTTCCATCACAATCCTCATCAGAGCCAAGAATTCCAAAAGATACACCTGTTGTTCGTAAAAAATCAGCAACAGATTTAGCCATTTGTTGTCCTTGCTTTTCGTAAGATCCAACACATCCTACATAGAAAAGATATTCATTATCATCATCAATGGTATAACGGTTTATTCCTTCAGCCCAAATATCTCTTTCGTTTCTTGGCATTCCCCAAGGATTACCATACTTGTGGATGTTATCTAGGAATTCTCCAACTGAAGCTGGGATGAGTCCCTTTTCGACCATGTCGCTACGTGCGCCAATAATCCAATCCACTATGTCTTCATTAAATCGCATTGGACATTGTTCAACGCAATTTCTACATGCTGCACATGAGAACACAATATTAGCTAAATGCTCTGACCATTCAATCTCCCCCTTTGACCAGGCCCAAATAAGCCATAGCCTTCCTCCTGTAGAGTAAGATTCAAATCGAAATCTATTGTAAGAGGGGCAATTGAAATCTGTATAATTATTAGAAAATTTACAGTAACCACATTTGAAGCATCTGTGGATTTGATCAGCGTAATCGTACATCATTCGACCTCCCAATTTCCTGGGTTCATGATTCCATTTGGATCAAGAACCTTCTTTATCCGCTGCATCAGTTCAAGCGTACTTTTGTCCATCTTTTCCATGATCATTTTTTGTGCGGGAACCTCAGGCTTCCAAGGTACGCCTCCGATGTCCAAACTTGCTACATTTGTGTCATGCAACGCATTCTTCGTTCTTTCAATATTTTCTGGGTCCGCACGATTGAATGGGTAACCAAAAGAAAACATCATAGAATGACTTCTACCAATAACTCGCCCTGCATTACCAAAAGTAATTCCATATTTCTTTGTAATTTCAAGTAATCTTGTGAAGGCTTCAGGAAATTTTTCCACAGGAATAATAGGCCCACAATATTCAAATCCACCCCCTTTTTTTACATCAGCAAATCTTGTTGTACTACTAGTTGGCATCTCTAACAAGTCTTGTTTTACATCTGGGGTCATCATCATGAATCCCCCCTCTTTGCTATCGATATGACATTGGAGAGCATCCCAAATCATCTTTCTTTTAAATTCTAATTCCTCCTTTGAATCTCCTGTCAAAAGAATTCCTATCATAATGATATCTTTGAATACGGGTGGATACGGTTGAGCACCAGTAAAAATATCTTCGCTCATTTCAGTATGAGTCACTCTTTGGATCACATCTGGAACTAGGTTTGGATCTTCTACTGCAAATACTTCAATGTCTCTCAATTTCTTCTTAGGGTATAATTTAAGACCCATCTTAGTAATTATACCCGTGGTTCCAAACCATCCTAAGAATAATCCCGCTAGATCAGGTAAAGGGGCAAGTGAAAACCAATAAGGACTGACAGAACCAGAACCAATCTTACATACTTCTCCAGTTGGCAAAACAACCTCCATTCCCGTTACCATATCAGAATTAAACCCATATTGTTGAGTTAATCGTCCTTGTCCATGAATTACAATATTTCCAACTACAGTAGCAGAAGGAGGAGCATCAGGTATCGAGAAACGTAATAAGGGGTGATATTTTTCCAGATAAGCCTTTAATTTTCCAGTTGTTAGCCCTGCTTCAAATACAATGTACCTACTTTCTTCATTAACCTCTAAAACTTGATCCATTCTTCTTAAATCTACTACAATCCCTCCTTGATGAGGAATAACCAAACCAGACAAACTTAATGAACCTCCCACTGGAACTATAGGTATTTTCTCCTTGTTCGCAAGTTTAACTATTTCTTGTACTTCTTCTGTAGTTTTAGGCATCACAACAAAATCTGGTTCGTGAGGTTCCATCATTCCTGGATCTTGAGAGTAGATGTAAAGCTCTTCTTTCTGATTTGAAACAAACTCCTCATCTACGATTTTGGTCAAAGATTTGTATATAGATTGCATTATTTATCACTTCCTTGGATTGCTAGTAAGCACAGGTCATGCATCATTATCGGTTTGATTCCTTTCTCCGCAACCTTCTCAGAGAGAGAATCAAAACAAGCAGGGCACTGAAATACACAATATTCAACACCAGCATTCAGCATATCGTCAACGTTTCTCGTTTGGACATCAACAAAGAGGTCATATCGTTGTTGGCCTCGAATTATTCCCCCACAACAGAGTGCATTCTCTCTGTCGTATTGTCTTTCCACTCTCTCAGCTCCTATTAAATTGAAGATGTCATCAACAAAATCCTCTACATTTGGAGTCAAACGAGCGGAACAATTTCGTTGGAAAGCCACTTTTGCGTTTAGGGGTTGTATCTTCGTTTGCTGGTCTTTTAATTTATTGTAAAGATATTCATTGAAATGAATGGGTTTGAAAGGAACTTCAATACTATAAGCTGTTGTATAGGAAGTTAATGTTGAATAACATTCATCATGAAAGAAAATTACCTCTTTAAATCCGTGATTCGCGATATTATCTATTATTTTTGGGAGTCTTTCTCGAATCAAAGAGGGATTACCAGAGTGAAGGTACATGAGATGGCAAAAGAAGTACCGTCCTATAATGATTGAAAGTTCCTCAAAAAGCTTTTCTTCACTAAATAACCTAGTATATTGAGGAAAAAGGCAAAGGGAAATAACAGGCTCTTCAGCACCATAAAATTGAATAATATCTCTTCTTGTTGGCACTGAAATGTTGACAAATTGGGTCTTCAGGGGCTTAGGCATAGGAAGAATCCCTCTTTCTTCCTGAAGATCAGTGATTAAATAGAACGGATGATTACCTCTCTTACAGTATTCCTCGCAAGCATAACATGTTACACAATCATGTAACACAAATGAATCTTCCCCAGAAATCATTTTCTTCATTTCTGTCTTTGCTGTGTCTTTATCAATATCGATATATTGGCACCTAACGAGGCAATCAAAGGTTGGACATGTTTCACATGTTTTTTCATCGATTTTTAACTCATACATGATTAGTTCCTATTCCTGCTTCTATAAATCTCAAAGTAGAAAGACTTATCTTAAACATTTTTCTATTTTTATCCAATAAAAACCAAGAAGATTCGTCTTGAAACCGTCAATCAGTTTATTAAAGTAATCTTGAAACTGTTAATTACGAGATTGAATCGGTACCAGTTCCTCAACCGTTTAAAAGTGATAACAACTGGATAATTTAAGCTAATCGTTGCTAGTGGATTAGGATGTTGAGAATCTCTCATTATCTTCCAATTACACTGAAGTAAATGTCAATTTATCTAGATTATTTTATAAATAAAGAGATATAGAATCTATTCACATTAAAAAGATAAAACTTTAAGGTGATATTTTGAAAATCAGAGAAAAAAAACAAATATGGACGATCGTTCTTATGTCAAGCATTTTTTTGTTGCCAATTTATTGTATGTCGTCACCGATAATAACAGGGGTAAACTATGATGTCAATCCAGACCACTACGAACTAGGAATAGTCAATAAGGAAGATAAACAAACATATGTATTTGATAGAATCAGAACTTGGCAAGAAAATCAGCCTGAAATCCATGAAATGAACATGACGTTACCTCTCAGTGGAGTTATGACTAATTTCATAATTTATGAAGGAACAAAGGTGACAATACGTGTAATTGAAATAAATGAGACCTATATTACAGAAGAATACGTTTTTCGTAACATAGATGGCGAAGAGTTCCATCCTGACCATTCATATATCAATCTCTCAAGGTTAGATCTCTCGAGTAATTACAAAACCCGTACTATTATGACGATAAATCAAACGCTGATCAAAGAAGTTTATGATGGTAGTACTTGGAACTATAATTTTTATGATAATTTTGTAAGATTCGAAAGAAAAGAGGGAGATCAAAACTACTTTACTCGCGAAGAATACGAATATGACCTTACCACTGGATTTTTGGTGAGAATGAGACGAGAATCTGGTGGAGAAGGTTATCATTCAGAAGTTGAAGTATCTGCATATGAGACGTGGAATCTAGAACACTTTGAGCTTGGAGTCAGTGTTGATGATACTAATGTCTATGTTCTGAAAACCTACACCTGGTTTAATTACGAAAAACAAAGTTATTATCACGATCTAACTATTCCAATCATGAAAGGGGGCGATCTTCAATACATCTACCTTTATGAAGAAGATGAAATCATTGTAAAAGTTATCAGTACTGATTATCTTGGATATCTTGAACTTGAACTAACTTATAATCTACAACACAACGATATGAGCATCACAGATGACCAGCACTATTTTATTGATAAAAACACCGCTTGGGCGCCTAGAATTTTCGGACCACCACTTATCAATACAATTAATAGGACATTGATTGATGAAATTGCCCCGCCAGGAGTCACAATGAATGATGATGTCCTAAGCTTTGTGAACGAGTATACAAATGGATGGTATAATAAAATGGAGGGGAATTGGAACCTCACAACTGGTTGGTTACGATCATTCCATAACGTACAAATAGAAGATCCATACGGTGAAAATATTATTCAGTACGAAATGGAGATGATAGATAAAGACCTAGAAATAACTCCTGAAGATTTTATCGGTGTCAACGAAGGCGACTCAAAATTATATGAGTTCACAGACATACTTATGCCT
>JAHQWW010000124.1 GCA_029856365.1 Candidatus Hodarchaeota archaeon | reverse complement strand
ATGAACTCTACTCTTACTTCGGGCAACACCACTAAAGGTCAAGAATGGTCATTCAATGTTACCGCTTACGACGGTGAGATTAACTCCAGTGAGATCACCCTGGGATATATTGTCAGCATTCAAAACTCCATCCCCACAGTCGCTAACCCGACTTTTAATGAGACTAGCCCTGTGGCAGATGAAAAAGGATTTAATATAACTTATGGCTTTGCAGATGCCGATGGCGACTCAGAGGTCATAACGGGTAAACTAATCGTGTACTGGTACGTGGATTGGGCCTATAATTCAGCTTATAATAACAATACCGAAATTCATGGGGATAACACTACTTCTGGGCAAGTATGGTCTTATATCATCCGAGTATATGATGGCGAAGCCTATAGTGCCAATGTCAGCTCGGCCCAAGGGATGATGATTGGGTCGAGATCGAACGACCCCCCTTATGCAGAAAATCTGACAATCAACCCTTCTACCCCCAAAACCTATCAAAGCTTAACCGCGACCTTTGATTATGCGGATAACGACAGTGATCCACAATATGGATATGAGATTCGCTGGTACATGAATGGCTCACTTCAATCAGATTATAATAATCAATTGACAGTCCCTGCGAGTGCTACCTTGGAGTGTCAACAATGGAACTTTTCGGTAAAAGTGTTCGATGGGATTGCATGGGGGATTTTTTACAATTCTTCGCTTTATACCATTCTCAATAGTCCTCCAGAGGTCGATTACTTAGATTTGACCGCTAATCCGACAACTGTTAGTGATCTAGTCGCTAGCTGGACTTTTAACGATAATGATAGTGATTCTCTGACGTTTAATATCACCTGGTATCTGAATGGCATTTTTAATGGCAGCTGGTCAACCACTAGCTCAAATGCTACCCTCAACGCGGACAACACCACTAAAACTGATCGCTGGTCGTTCACTCTCCAGGCGTTTGACGGAGAGGAGTATTCCAGCATTGTTGCCTTAGGGTATAATGTTACCATTCTCAACACAGCCCCCGTGGTAGGGAACCTAACTATCACGACAAATCCCACCACTAGTGATGATCTCGTTGTTGGTTGGGACTATGATGATTTAGACGACGATCCGCGGGATGATGCCGCTGCATTCATTGTTTGGTATTTGAATGGCGAATCTATAGGCGGATTAACAAATACATCTTCGGTCCTTTCAGGAAATACTACCAAGAACCAGGTCTGGTGGTACACCGTGCGCTGTTATGATGGTCAAGCTTACTCCCTTCCTCAGGAGTCTCCCCATGCCCAAATTCAAAATAGTGCTCCTGTCAATGTGTCCTCTCTTCCCCTTCCCTCGAGTCCAACTGTAGAAACAGGATTGGTCTTGGTGGAGTCCGCTATCTTATCCTCTCTCCTTGATGCGGATGGGGATGATATTCAGTTCATTGATAGTATTCGCTGGTTTAAAGACTCCACTCTTCAATCTGATCTTAACGGATCACTCACTGTACCTGGTAGTCGATTGAAGAAAGGGGAGACATGGTCTTATACTGTTGTTCCTTCGGATAGTTTGGATACTGGGTCTATTTGCACTTCTGGAGATTTATTAATTCTAAATTCTGTTCCCACCATTACTCTTGCTTATTTTGCTGAGTCTGATGTGAAAACAACTCATAATCTAACTGTTAACTATCTCTATGCTGATGCTGATGGTGAAAATGTAAGCGTTTCTGAGATTAGATGGTACCGTTCTACTGATACCTCGGCTCCCTATAATTATTATCTTGTCCCTAGTTATAATGGTAGTTTGATCCTTCCCAATACCGCTACAAACAAAGGTGAACGATGGAAATTCGATATTAAGATTACTGATGGTTACAATGAATCAACAGACTGGATATTATCTGATCCTGTTGAAATTAAGAATAGTAGGCCATGGGTCGATCCCTTTAGTATAAGTATAACAGGGGGAATGAGTACTTCCGACCCGCTCTCTCTTACTTATTCTTGGTACGATGATGATTATCCTTTAGACAATGAAACAGGGACGTTAATTTCTTGGGCGAATAGCGATTTAGAATTAGTACCAAATAACCTTCTCACCTTAAGTTCGACCAACACTAAAGCTGGCCAACGCTGGTGGGTGACGATAACACCAAATGATGGTGAGGAGGGGGGGGTCTCAATTATCAGTTGGTACTATGGCAAACAAATCACTATTGGGAATACTCCTCCCGTTATCACCGAAGCAAACATCCAAGGATTTTTCAATGCAACTACTTGGTATGGGACCTCTTTTGGCACTAATTTTGACCTTGTGATTAATTATACTGTTTCAGATATCGATCAAGACGAAGGAGCTACTGGTTATGGAATTATCCTCGTGGGTGATTATCTTTCTGAGGCTGAATATATCTGGTTTAGAAATCGATCAGGTGCTGTAACACAAGTCTTGGAGCTAAAGGGTGAAACTTCAGTACCCTTTTATAATACCGAAAAAGGTGATGTTTGGTGGGCGCAAATTCGTCCCCGCGATCTGTATGGTGATTATGGTCTTCCTGTCAATTCTACTCAAATTATCATAGGGAACACCGCACCTCAAGTCTTGAATCTACAATGGGACCAGACAGACTATCGAACTGCTGATAATCTTTCATTCAGTTATGATTTCTTTGATTTCGATCCTGATGACACCGAAGTGAATATCACCATTCACTGGTTTCTTAATGGGACATATAGTCCGCTTTATGATAACCAAAGAGTGATTTCTTTTACAGTACTCAAGAAAGGGCAAACATGGAGAGTGGAGTGTATGGTCTATGATGGGGAAGCGTATAGTATCTGGTTTAGCCTCCCGATTATCATAATTAAGAATACTTTACCAGTAGGTAGTTCGGTCCTATTACTACCGTTCTCCCCCACCACTGCTGAACATCTCATGGCGGCTTGGAATTACTCGGATATTGATGGTGACCTCGAACAACAGGCGAGGATCCTCTGGTACCGGAACAGCGTGTTACAACCAGCTTTAAATGACGCTTTAATGGTACATTCGGGAAATACTAGCAAGAGTGAGCTTTGGTATTATACCATTGAAGTGTTTGATGGGGAAAATTATTCCGTTCTCGTCACCTCTCCCGTCATCACGATCATCAACACTGCCCCCACCTTAGAAAACATCTCATTCATCATGATTAATCCTAACACGACCCTTCCCTTAGAGGTTGATTGGACATTTCTGGACATTGATGGTGATACGGAGAGTACCACCGTCATTATTCGCTGGTTTAAGGATGGGGTTAATCAATCCGCATTAGCTGACTCAAGAGTTGTGGCCTCCAGCTTCACTGCCAAAGGAGAGGTGTGGAACTATACTGTTCAAGTCTTTGATGGGCAAGCTTACTCCATTGTGTATAGTTCTATCACAATAACCATTGATAATGCGATCCCCTCTATCGGTGCTTATTCGTATGAATTCAACCAGACCCAAAGCCAGGTGGAGGGGCCAGATGTGCGCAATTCTTTAACCAAGGAGGTATTTTACGTCGTGGGTGAACCGATTAGTATCTCCTATGAGTTTATGGATCCTGATCTGCCGCTTGATTCGGACCAATCAAGAATCTATTGGTATTATTATGACAACCGCACCTCTCGCTGGGTTGAGGAGCTGTTATACCGCCAAAATTTAAGTATTCCCTCATCAGGTGCTTCTCCTGGTGATTGTTGGCGATGTACTATTATTCCCTCAGATGGCCTGGCGAATGGCCCGAATATTACCTTCCCAGTAATAATAATTGAAAGTAACCCCTTAATCCATGACAACAGTCCTACTATTACCGCACTAACTGATATTGAAGGCCATTACAAGTTCTACCTGACAGCTACTGATCTAAATAACATTACCACTGTAGAATATCTGTTTACTGACAGTGCGATTGATACTCAATATGCCCAGCGTAGTAGTACTGACAACGTGTGGTTTTTAGAGTTTCAACTCCCAATAGAGGACTTCCAAAGCTATCTTGGCACCAATCTCACTGGTTCTGTCAAAGTGATAAGTACTGTTGCTTATGACAGCCAGACCTTCAAGATTTATACAATGGTTCCATTCACTTTTGAGGTGAGAGATGAGGCTCCCCCACGAGTTGTGAATCCTCGATGGATGTTCAATGATGACCTTGCACCAACTAACATCACTTTTTATACTGATATTATTGAATATGGTTCAGAAATCACGGATATCACACTTTACTATTATTTCAGACTTTTTGAGGGTACTGAATCCCCTGCTGTTGGTATTGGTGCATCTCTTCTTCAATCTGATACGTCAGAATGGAGAGTAGAGCACATGACTCTTCATAATACCACTGGTGGTATTCCTACTTACTCAATCACAGTGCCTTTTGATCATAATGGCACCGACCGAGAGATTCTCTATAAAATTATTACTACTGATAGTGCAGGGAATAGTGGTATCGCCTATGATATTGAACGTGATGACCCCGACCGTATCGGGGAAACCCGTTTTACTTTCTCCCCTCCAGGGATTGATCCTACATTGGTCTTGGTTATTGTTGGCATCACTGTCTTGGTTGCTATCTTTGGATCAATTGTTTATGTAAGATTTATCCGCAAACCTGAATTGGTTGGTCTTGACAAAGAGTTAGTTCTTAAGAAAATAACTGAAATATCAGAGGTAGAAGTAATGGCCACGCTTGACTCTCACACAATTGGAGTTGTAGTTTCGTTTTTTGACCAACGTCATGGACCTATTCCGATTATTGTGATACCAGAAATTTTGAAAGACAACTTTTCGAAGCTAGTGGATCTCTCTGATCGTTCGTTCAGTGGCACTGGTTTTTGTGATGACTTTAATACTGAAATTCCCTCTAGTTACGATTTTGTGTTGGCGCAAGGTCTTCGTACCAGTGTGATGTCCTTTGGGTTTGCATTGGAACGGCCAACTGCTAGAGGAGGTCAAGAAAATCTTACTTGCAACATTTTAATTCATCAAGAAGTATTCCCATTGGTTGAATCTTTCAAAGAGGAAATCAAAGGGAAAATACACTCAATTCACAAACTCATGAATAAAGAAGACTCAGATAAGAACATAATTCGTAGTAAAATATTTTCGTTGAGGAAATTCGTATCATCAGTCGTAATGTCATATGAGCGAATTTATGGAACAACCGAGTTGATTATAGGAGAAGACTAAGGCTAAAATGCTCATAAAAACGTAAAATTGGTCATCATTTCTTAAATCCATAGATTATTTTTTGGAATAAATAGTGGTTATAATTCACTCATTCATTGATTAAACCCCTATTTCACTTTATCAAAAGAAAACACCAGAATTCTTATTTATAACGAAAAATAAGGAGATTGTGGACAGATTATCTAGAATTCTTCTTAAAATCTCAAGCCTGAGTTATCCCAGCGTATATACGTACATTATTACATAAAGGGTTTTCTATTCAATAAATTCGGATGATTTATCTAGGATCTGTTTTAAAAACAGATTTACGGCAATGGTGAGTGATTTGAGAAAGATAATGGTTAAGCTTACCTCTTTTGCAATCTCTGTTATCTTTACCTCAATATATTCACCTTTAAATTGGTTTTTTTCCCAATTTGAGTTACTTCAGAATTTAGGAGAGACCATTGGTGTTTAGTGATAAGAATTTGAATATAATTCTGCTATTTAGTGTCTTTTTTCTAAATATTCTTGTAATGACTCCCTCTTTGCAGGAGGATTATTTAGAATCGAATGAGTTTTTACCAACTCTACTACGAGAAATTGGGTTTAAAAGCCAGAAAAGAGAAACAAGCCATCAAGTATCACGTTTATTAGGTTCATCTAAGGTTAATCAGTCGTATTCAGATAAAATTCATTTTGCACAATCAGAGTATTTTGTACCAGGTTGGGCAGATACTAGATGGCTATATCGAAAAAATATCACTATTGATTATACCAAAGTAGCCGCAGATTTAACTAATTTCCCTGTATATATTGAATTATATGATTCTGATTTACAACAAGATGCACAGGCTAGTGGGAACGATATCCTGTTTACTAATGCTTCTGGACATTTACTTGATCATGAAATTGAGGTTTATGATCGTGTATATAATTCCTCGCATGCTCATCTAGTTGCTTGGGTTAAAGCAAACCTTTCAAGTACACAAGATACCATCATTTCAATGTATTACGGATATCCAACTGCAATTAACCAAGAAAATCCAGAAGGGGTATGGGATGACAATTATGAATTTGTTCTTCATATGAATCAGGATCCTTCGTCTTCAGATATATTAGATAGTTCGATAAATAACTTTGACTTCGATGTTGAATCTGCTAGTGGTATGACTTCATCTGATCTTGTTTATGGAATTACTGGACATGCTCTTGCATTTGATGGAAACGATGATTTCATTTATCTACCACTATCCGAAGGCTTTACAGGCCCTACTGACAAGATGACCTTTGAATTTTGGATAATGTTTCCAAATGGAGGTCCAGGATTAAAAGATAGTCTAGCAATTCCGGCTACATCAGGTCGAGAGCCACAATTGAATTTTTATAAAGAATTTGAACTTGAAGTGGAGACTTCAACTAATTCTTATATTGATACAGATCAAGATTTTCAAACCTTAGTTGGTACTTGGCAGCATCTAGTAGCTATATGGGATGGTACAGGTGATGGTCTCCATCAAATTTATCTCAATGGTTCATTAGATGTAAATGATCTTGATCCATTAACAGGTACACATGTCTCATGGAATACAATATCAATAGGAACAGAGGATCTCTCTAGTGATGGACCTGGTGGGAATTTTGACGACGAACGTAGTCTTCATGCGACATTAAGTGAATTTCGACTGTCAAGTACGGTAAGATCAGCTAACTGGATTGCTACCGAATTTGAAAATCAAAATAATCCTAATAATTTCTATTCAGTCTATTCAGAAGAGAAGTCTGTTAATTCACCTGGTTGGCATTTTTCAGGATTGCAATATCGTAAGGAGTTAATAATTGACGCAACGAAAGTAAGTGGGAGTAGTTCTTTATTAAACTTTCCAGTCCTTATCGATATATATGATAGTGATCTGCATGATACCGATAAAGTTCAAGCTGATGGTGATGATATTCTTTTTTGTGATGCCATGGGAAGAAAATTAGATTATGAATTAGACCTCTTTGATCAAAACTATAATCCAACTCAAGCACATCTTGTAGCTTGGATCAAAATTCCTAATCTTTCTAGTACAACAGACACCCCAATTTTCATGTATTTTGGGAGTTCTGATCTTTCTTCACAAGAAAATCCCACAAGAGTTTGGAAATCAGGTTATGTGGGTATATGGCATCTTAGCGAAACATCTGGGAATGCTATCGATTCAACGTCATATGGAACAGATGGAACAATTAATTCAGGAGCTACACAAGGTGAGGTAGGACAAATTGATGGAGCTTATGATTTTGACGGAATAAATACGGGTGTAACAATTGGAAATCCTTCCGATGGACATCTAGACTTTGGAACTGAAAGTTTTTCTATTAGTTTTTGGATAAACGTTGATCAAAGTACAGGTACATATCAGATTCCTGTTTATAAGGGAGGGACAACAGATTCTAGTGAGGGTTATGAAGTTGAAACAAACACAGATGCTTCAGCTCTCGAATTTGGTATTTCTGATGGCTTAGGAAACAGAGAAAATAGACAAATCCCTATTAGTTTTGATGAATGGATATATTTTACTGGAATTGTCGATAGGACAACAAATAAATTGCATGTGTATAAAAATGGGGTGGAGGTAGGAACAGGGATTGATATTAGTTCAGTTGGGAGTATCGATAACGATTATATAATGTCTTTTTCACAAGGCAGCAATCCTTTTGATGGTATTCTTGATGAAGTCCGTATTTCAACTGGTGTTCTCGCAAGTAATTGGATCAATACCGAGTATAATAATCAATATAACCCTAGTACGTTTTATTCGGTGAATTCTCTTGAAATTCGTGGAAATTGGACGATCCCTTATCTTCGATATAATAAAAATCTGACAATTGAGCATTCCATGGTTTCAGGTTCAAGTGATCTGAACAATTTTCCTATACTTCTTGATTTCTATGATTCTGATCTCCGCATAGAAGAAAAAGTACAGACTGATGGGGATGATATCGCTTTTACAGATAGCAATGGAGTCAAACTAGATCATGAAATTGAATCATTTACTCAAGATTTCAATACTACTCATGCTCATTTGCTGGTGTGGGTAAAAATCCCAACACTTTCCTCAACAACCGACACAGCTATTAAGATGTGGTATGGAAACAGTGCTGTAGCATCTTTAGCTAATCCTGGAAGTCTTTGGAATAATTATGGAGGAGTTTGGCATATGAGCGATGATTTAATTGATTCTAGTGGAAATAATAACGATGGAAGTAATTATGAGTCTGATGATGTTTCTGCACAAATCTTAAGAGGGCGAGATTTTGATGGTGTAGACGATTATATAACAGTTGGCTCAGGTAGTAGTATTGATAATATATTTAATGGTGGAGCTACTATATCAGTATGGATCCATCCTGAAGACTGGGGAGGTAGTGATTATGGGCGAGTTTTGGATAAATCATCAAGCACTGCTGGTGCAAATGGTTGGGTTTTATGTGTTGACGGTGAAGCATCTCCTGCAGCAAATCATCATTTATTATTTTACAGAGATTTCAGTGTTAAAAGAGGATTATGGTATTCTCCTGAAGATTCTATAAGCCTTAATCAATGGCAATACGTTACAGTTACTTATGATGAGAGTTCTACAGCAAATTGGCCAAATGTTTATGTTAATGGCGTACTACAAACCCTAGTTAGAGAAGAAAACCCCTCAGGTGAGGCGAATGATGATGGTGGACAATCCTTATACATTGGTAATTATAAAGATGGTGGACGTACATTTGATGGAGGAATTGATGAAGTTAGAGTAAGCTTTAACTCTCTCTCAACAGAATGGATACAAACAGAGTACAACAATCAACTTAACCCAGAAAATTACATTGCAGTTGGAAATGAAGAAGAAAAAAGACTATGGGCTGATAGCTCATTCCCTTATTCAAAAGACATTGTAATCAATCACACTAACATACCAGAAGATTTGGTAAACTTTCCTACTCTCTTAGATATTACTGATAGTGGACTTAAAAGCGGAATAGTTCAATCTAGTGGTGCAGATATCTTATTTTGCGACCCCTATGGAAAAAAGCTTAATCATGAGATAGAATCTTTTAGTCAAACAAGTACGAATGGTCATTTAATCACATGGGTAAGAATTCCATACCTATATAGCTCTGATTACACTGCAATCACGATGTATTATGGAAATGATGGGTTATCAGCACAACAAAATCCCGAAGGTGTATGGGGTTTCGATTATAAAGGTGTGTGGCATTTAAAAGAAGACCCATCTGGTTCTGTACCTCAATTTATTGATAGTACATCAAATGACAATGATGGTAGTGCTACTTCACTGGCTACAGCACATCAAGTACCAGGTCAAATTGATGGAAGCTTATCTTTTGATGATACAGATCGGAATGTAGATATTCCTGATGACGGCTCCTTAAAACTAAATTCTGATATATATGTTTCTGCGTGGATAAAAACAACAGATACTCAAACTGATGTAGATGTGGTACTTGCTAAATGGACTGAAACACCTTCAGGTCATAATTATTTCTTAGGGAAATTAAATGAGAATACATTCTCCTTCTATGTAGATGAAAATGATCAACATGTAGATATAAGTTTAAGTAAAGTTAATGATGGTACTTGGCATTATGTGGTGGGATTAGCTGATTCTATTACCGATCAATTAAGATTATATGTCGATGGTGCTCTAGAGGGAACAGCAGCTTATGATGGGTCTTGTGTTACAGGTACATCCAAGCTGTATATAGGGCAAAGTCCAGCAGTAATTGATCAAGAATGGAATGGTGGGATAGATGAGTGTAGAGTTTCCAATGTTATTCATTCTGGAAATTGGATTGTCACAGAATATAATAATCAATTTGATCCTATTAATTTTCATATGATAGCACAAGAATTCTCCTTAGACGTTAATCCACCTGTGATTAACGATTTTGATGCAGAAGATTTAGGGACGGGGGTAGGTAAATTTTGGGCTGATGTTACAGATTCTGTTTCAGAAATTGATAGTGTTACAATTAAGATCAATGGAACCGAACATCCAATGAGTTTCAATGGCTCTTATTGGATCTATCAATCTTCGGTCATTTATAATAACAATTATGAATATCAAATATTAAATGCTTCTGATGTGAGAGGAAATTGGATTCCATCGCCCTCTATTACAAAATATATTTCCTTCACTCTTGATAAAGTCTCTCCAGAAGTTATTGATTGGGAATATTATCCTGATATAGGTATTTATGGAACGTTTAAAGCAAATGTATCTGATTCCTGGGGGAATATTGATGTTGTATTAGTTAATGTGACTAAATCAAATGGTATCCCACAAAATGACCTATGGGCAGTAATGCAACAAACCGCTTTAGGTTACATGAATGATACTCTTGTAATGGATTCAGGACCTATTTATTATGTGATTATTGTTAATGATACTGCTGGAAATTTGTATACATCTAGTGAACACCAAGGTTTTGTTCCAGTTGTTAATCATCCCCCTGAAGTAAATGATATTACTTTGTCACGTGATCAATATTCAATTTTAATTCCAATTTACAGTAATTCTTCTCTCTATTTAAATTATACATTTTATGATCAAGATGGGGATAGTGAAGGAGGAACACAAATCCGTTGGTATAAAAATGGAATCCTCCAATCTGCTTACAATGACCAAAAATCCATTCCTGAGTCAGCTTTGAATAAAGGGGATGCATGGAATACTACCGTTAAACCCAAAGATGGCCAAGATTTTGGGATCCTTGTTGCCTCAGAGATAATCTTCATCCAAAATACTCCACCTAAGGTTACTAGTGTTTCAGTCTTACCTCTAAATCCATTAACAACTCAACAGCTTGTTGTTAGTAATACCACATCAGATGCTGATGCTGATATTCTAACATTTGAAATTAAGTGGTATAATCCCACTGAAAACTCCAGTTATGAGGGATTAGTGATTATTCCCTCAGACCAAACGAAGAAAGGTGAAACATGGTGGTGTGAGGTTCGCGCCTGGGATGGTACGAATTATTCCAATTGGATCCAATCAAATAGTGTTACCATTCAAAACAGTGCCCCCTCTGCTTCTAATTTGCAGATCACTCCAAGTGGTGCTCAAACGAGTGATACTCTCACTGCTTCCTATAGTTTTATAGATGCGGATGGGGATCCCCAGAGTGACTCAC
>JAHQWW010000018.1 GCA_029856365.1 Candidatus Hodarchaeota archaeon | reverse complement strand
TATATGGAGATGTTGCAGAAGGTAGGTGAGGAATGATAAAAGAGTGAAACAAGTTCAAATACCAATAAAAGGTAAGAGGGGGGAGGGAGGGGCACCCAACGTTAGGAAAAATAAGGTTTTTCGGTTCGTTGGATGCCCATGGCTTTCTGGTGGGTTTACAGGGTTTATCAGCAAGTAGAGAGGGTGTATATTTCTGACCTAACCCCATGTACTGTAATGTTTTCAATCTAGATAAAGATATGGCAAAAACTATGGAAAAGTGTGGCAACAATTACAGACAAAAACATATCAAACTATGATATCATTGTGATTTTCTAATTTTCAAGGAGTGTTTTGTGTTTTCCTCACCTCATTCAAATGCAGGAAAAATTCTTAGGTGGATGAAAAAAAAAGGAGTTACCCTTCATTGGAGTCAATCTTATGAGCGAACAAACCCCCATTACTTCTAAATTGAATGTTCTTCTGTGGTCAACGTATGATATTGCAAATACAATCTTCAGTATGGGAATCGTGTCCATGACGGTGTTACAGTACGGAACCCTCTTAGGAATGAAAAATGGTTTTGATTACGGGTTAAGCTATTTTTTAGCGAGTATTGCTGTTTCCCTTAGCACGTTAATAGTAGCTATCACTATTCCTGTCATGGGTACTATTGCTGACAATAATGGAAAGGGCAAACCAGGTACCATTCTCTTTGGATCTCTTACTATTCTCTTTACAGGCCTTGTATTCCTATTTGACAATGTATTCGTTGCATTATTCTTCTTCTTGAGCGCCAACATTTTCTATCAATGGGGGAATTTGTTCTATGATACCATGATTCCTCGGATCTGTCAAGATAAGGATACTGGATGGGTTTCAGCTGTTGGAGTCGCTTTAGGGTATTTTGGTTCATTTTTTGCAGTTATATTCAATTTTACAGCTATCGACTTTTTCACCGAAGCAGTAACACTTCCTGATAATATCGGTACAATTGATCCTAGCCAATATGATGCTGTTCTGGGCCCTAAAGCTGATTGGCTCGGGCATCTGGGTTCGATGTGGCTTATTTGCGCTCTTGGATTCCTTTTAATTGCATTACCATTTTTGTTAGCCAAGGAAGTAGCTGGGAAGAATCGATTGAAAGAAATTGGCTTCCGGAATTTACTTGGTTCCGCCGTTTCCGAAACAATTGAAACAGCCAAAGAGATTTGGTATTATAAGGACATGCGTTGGTTTGTTATCGGTTGGTTCTTCACTGTTGATGTGGTCCAGACCGTAATTAATATTATGAAACCTGCAGCAGTCAATGGGTTCGGATTGAGTGAGGGTTTAGCCACTTTATTGCTTTTAGTGGGAGTTATCTTTGCAGTATTATTAACAGGTATTGCTGGTCCAATCGCTGATCGGAAGGGCCCCAAATTTCTCGCAATGATCGTTTCTATTGTTTGGTTAGTTGCTCTAGCTATTCCTATTTTTGCAGATAGTTTTGATGAGAATATAAATCTTCCAATCTACCTAAGGTTCTTACCTAATACTACCATTTATTTAATGGCGATTTTAATTGGATTTGGTATGGGTTCTATTTGGGTTGTTCAAAGAACCATGACGGTTGAACTCGCCCCGCCTGGGAAAGTAGGACGATATTTCGGCTTTAGTAAATTGGCTGGCAAGGGAAGTAGTGCTATTGGTATGATCTTGTTTGGGGGAGTAATTGGGTTTTTTGCCTCTGCAGCAGGGCTTGGATCAAATGCGTTGGCATATAAAGTGGGTATTGGTTTGTTACTCGTCCTCTTTCTCATTGGCTTTACCTGTTTCATGCGTGTCAAAAGCCATCATGAGAAGTTCCTAGCTGGAGAGAGAGCTCCATATAATGACTAGAATCCATTATTACTAATCAATCTTCTACCTCTCTTCCTTTTTTGCTAATTTTAATCAACCAATAGAGACTCTTTTCGGTCAATACCACATCTAATCCGCTCTAGTGTAAAGATTTATTTCAATAAATTGATTGCTTATATTATTCTTCAATAAATTTTCTTTCGTCATATGAATTAAGGCCTATTACTATTCTATTCTTCCCATACTATTCAGTGAAGGCTTATTTTACTCTTAGAACTTGTTAAATAATTAATTACAGATTTTGATAATTCCGAAAGTTTTATAAATATTACACTTTTTGATAATTCATGATGAAAAAAACTAGTGATCTTCTCTCTACCAAGGGTTCGATAGTTATTCTTTCCTACTTAAATCGTAATCCTGGCGCAACAGCAGCCATGATTAATGCTTATTTCACTCAATCACCTAGCTTGACACTTACTACTGCAATAATTTACCAGTGAATCAAAGAATTGGAACAAGCAAAGTTACTTGTTAGATTACCTACGAATTCCAAGCGATTAATACTTACTCTCTACGCTGAGAAGGTCTTAAAAAAAATTGAGGTGGAAAAAAGTGAATTTTCAAACATTAATTCAAGATTTAGGAAGTTATTTTGACATTGGTACTCCTGTTACTCATGATAAGTTTTCTATTTATCCTCTGCTTAAGAGTGATGTATCAACACTCGTATTAGGTTTGCTTGAGGCCGAGGAGCAAGAACTCGCATGGATCCAGGAAAGTGAAGGTTCAGAAAGTGTAGAAATACTCGAAGCGATTAACAAAAGCGATCTCCCAGTTTTGATTCCCTATCTTCATCAAGTAGAGGGAGGGAAGCAGGATAGAACCATTTTTGAGCCTATTCTCATACCTATTGGCCATGATCAGTTTAATCCTTTAAAAATTCCCGCTAAGTGCATTGAACAGTCTCGTTGGAGGTACTCCAGCTCTCGTGGAAAATCGACTTCTTTAAAATTCAAGTCAGCTAAAACTCGAATGGCTTCACAAATGGCAAATGTGTCTGCGAAAGCTGGAGATCAGACCACAGTGTGGGAAACTGTATATGCTGCAGCGGGCGCATTACAACTAGGTGAAGAAGCTGCTCCGACTCATAGTTATCGAGAACTTCAAGAAAAATCATATGAAAAAGATGAAGATCTCAAACAACTCCAAGAAACACTTTCCGCAGCAACAAAGCTTGAGAACCAGATTGGAATTATCTGTGTATATGGCGATAAGCTACTGGGTGTTGAGATTTATGGCTCCCCTAAGCTTTGGAACCAGTTTAGTGAAGTTGTGCTTAAAGGGTTTCTTACTGATAGAGTATTCATGCAGAAAATGAAAACAGATCAGAAACTACCTGAGAATTTAGAAGAGATTCTGAAAAATGAATTCAAAGAAATCAATGTGAAAAAAGAGAAAGCAACAGGTACAGGTGATCTATTCCGATTCAATAACAAGAAATGGCAAGGTATCAGTCTCCATTACAAAGGGAATCCTGTACACCTATACGCTACCAAAGAACAAGTCGATATTCTCAAGGGGAGAACACCTAATCGGGTTCCTGGGATGCCTCGGATTCAGGTTCAGAATATTCAGGATCCGCGGATTCAACAACAAATTACTCTTGAACAGATGTCTGATGAGTAACGAGTATTATAATGGGTTTAAATCATGTTAGACTTACTGGCTTCCACAGGGACGAAAGAGATTCTGGAATTTATCAGAAGTCAGTCTCAACCTATTAGAAGTACTGAAATCAACAAGCATTTTACAGAAAAAGGTACTTCAATTTCTCTAACAACTGCGACAATCTATAGAAGATTAAAAGAACTAGAACTGGCTGGATTTATCATCAGACGACCTCCAGATTCTAGCACTTATATCCTTACTCCACAGGCCGAAGATATCCTTGATCGGCAGATTCTTCAACATCCTGAGATAACAGAGCTAAAACGGTCTCATCGTGCCCTTCTCCATCAAATCAAACAGCATAAAGATATAAACGTGGTTGAACTCCAAGAAAAAGCGAAAATGTCTCCTACAACGATTAATGTAGGCTTACAAAAGTTAAGTAGTCTTGGTTTAATCAAACCAGAATTTCCAGTAGAAAAGAAAATAATGGGACCAGGGCGCCCCAAAAAACGCCACAAGCTCACCAAGAAAGGGGAGAAGGTATATAAAGTACAAAAAAAGCTTGAGCAAGTCAAATAGAAGGAATGATTATGATAGAAGTAGAAGATCAAGAGGATATTAACATTGAGGTAACCCCGAGTTCACCATATGCATTAACCAACGGTGAGACACATCTTTATATTCAATTAAAATCAACAGGAAGAGAAATCCAAGTTTCCAGAACAAACTTGAATTTAGGAGTAGTTCTCGATCGTTCAGGGAGCATGCATGGATCTAAACTCGAAAAAGCTAAAGAGGCCATTGAATTATTGTTAATAATCTTTCAAAAGATGATGCATTTGCTTTAACCATTTATGATCATAGAGTCGATACTATTATCTCATCAGCAAAGGTTACTAATCGTGCTTCAATCATTAATCGGCTCCGTTCAGTTCGCAGTCGTGGCCGAACAAACCTCCATGGGGGTGTTATAGAGGGAGCAAAACAAGTTGAAAGAGCAAAACATCTTGAATATCGGAATGTAGTTCTCCTCCTTTCTGATGGTCTTGTAAACGAGGGAATCACTGATCGTAGCCGAATTCGAGACTCTGTGACTGATATTTATGAGGGAGGTATTAGTATTAGCACTTTTGGAGTTGGTGATGATTTTGACAAGGACTTAATGGTGAATGTAGCTGATGTTGCTGGAGGATCATTTTATTTTATTACAACTGCTGCTGATATCCCTAAATTCATTGAACAAGAATTTCAAGGACTACTGACGACCGCTGCTTATAATATTGAGGTGGCATGGCAAAAAATAGAAGGAGTTCAAATACGAAGGGCGCTAGGAGTTCCTTACGAAGACCGCTTATCGAACAATACGAAAATGGGTGATCTCAGAAGTGGAAATGAGTTATTAATTATCCTAGATGTGACAATGCCCCCTATAAAGAATGAAGAACGTGAAATTGAGGCTGTAACATTCAATGTTCAATGGGTTCCACGAAGTGGATCAACAGAACCAATCCATCTCAAACCAATTTCGTGTAATATTAGCTATACAACTGATGAAAAGCTTCTAACCATGGAAGATGATCATATTTTAGAAAATGTGCATTTATTAGAAGCTGCATTTGTCCAGTATGAGGCAATGGCGATGGCGGATCACGGGGATTTTTCAGGAGCACAGCAAACCATGAATATGTTTCAAGAAAAGCTTAACCGAAAAATTTCTCAGACTGGATCAGCAAATCTTCAGAGGCTCCAAGCACAAAACGTTCAGATGTTAAATGATGTGTTGAGCGAGGAGAAATACACCAAAACAGGCCATAAAAAATTACGTTCCAGTATATATGATCTTCGGAAAAGGCGATCCTCGTGAAGTATTGAGATGCTATGGGTTCGTTACAAAGTTAAAAATCCATAAAATCATATTAATTCCTTTTTTTCCAATAAAACAGATTAAGAGAATCATTTACATATCGCTTTACTTTTAAATATCATTTATTTTCAGCCTTTAAACACACTAGTTCGAAAGCTTAACATGTTAAGAGATGAAAATATGTCATTCAATAAAGAAAGATCATTTTTAAAATATGAAATTACAGGTAGTCCTGCATTCTCTGTTGTGAGAATCTATTTAGATCAACCTGGTCAACAGGTACGAGCCGAGGGCGGAGCTATGGTTTATATGGATGGCCATATCAATATGGAGACAGAATCGGCAGGAGGTATTATGCGGGGATTGAAACGAAAATTCTCAGGTGAATCGATGTTTCAAAACTTCTTCTCTCTTCCTGATGGTGCACCTCCTGGTATGATTGCCTTTGCACATGGTGCTCCAGGCGATATTGTACATCTCCACCTTGACAAAGGTGAAGAATGGACATTAAGTAGAGATGCTTATATTTGTGGAACAACCAGTATATCAGTAACGTCAAAACTGGGTGGATTTAAGAGCATGTTGGGAGGCGAAGGGCTTGTACTGACGAAAATCATGGCTGAGGGTGAGGGGGATGTGTGGATCGGTGGGTATGGATTTGTAGAGCGTCATGAACTAGAGCCAGGACAAGAATTTGTTTGTGACAATGGTGTGATGATGGCTTTTCAATCCCATATGCAACACAAAGCTTCAAAAGTAGGTGGAACGAAAAGTTTCTTCCTCGGTGGTGAGGGGATTGTTATTCGTTACACTGGTCCTGGAATCGTTTATACACAAAATCGAGAAATTGGTCTACTGGCTTCTTTACTTGCGCCGTATTTGCCTGTAACACGAGGTTAAGGATCAGTTATCCTTTTCCTTTCTTAATGTGGGAAAGCAGTTTTAATATGGTATAATATTCACATTGGATACTTTTACAGGAGGAACTTTTATCATATCTCGCCAATGACCAGCCATCCGACTTGGTCCAACCATTTCGATATTCTTAGCCATATTAAGGATATTATCCATCAAACGACATTTCTGAATTGGTTGAAAGATTTCCCCATTCTTGATTAAAAAGGATCCTTGCCTTAGAATACCAGTATAATCGCCGGTTCCCCCGTTTGTCACATAAGCATAATGCAAGAAATCGAGAAAAATCCCGTTCTTTGTTGTTGCTATCATTTCATCCACAGTACTTTCTCCATCTTCTATATAAACAGCAGGTAAAAGAGGTAATGGCTCGCTTTGATAAAGCTGACCAGGATAACTTGTCATTCCTGAAGCTGCTTGGAATCGATATCCAGTACCATTCGATGCTGTCTGGAATTGTGTGGCATAGAAAGAATCAAGTGGTATTTCTTTGAAGATCCCTTCCTCTATTATCTTAATGTCTTTTGTTGGCACCCCTTCGTCATCGTATGCTCCCGAAACGGGATTTGGCACTATCAAAGGATCATGAGCTACCGTCATCAGTGCTGAGGCAATTTTTTCCCCAATTTTATCCTTCAGGAGAGGCATATTTCGTTCTTGGTTTTGAGGATATGTTAAATAAGCTAGCCACCCTATAAAAGTTGATACAGACATGGCGCTGAGAATTAGTTCGTAGGAATCAGCTTCAATTCTTTGGCCATCAAGACTCCGTACAGCCATGTCTGCTGCATGGTATGAAAGGGAGGATGTATCAATTTCACTAATATTCCAACCTGCAGAAGAATCTGACCCTTCCCGTCTATCTGTAGATGATTCAGCGACAGCTAGCACTTCTATATTCCAGAAAGTGCCCTTCTCTGACACATCTACACCATTAGTATTCATGATCTGTTTGGAGTATTCTACTAAATGAGTTGGTCCTGCTGACTCTTTAATAGCTGGATCCTGATCTAAAGTTTCTTGTAACATTTGGTTGACTTGATCATTGATTTTATCGTAAGAGAAAATCGCTTCAACTAATTGTTTATCGTAGAAAGTACATTTTCTTTTAGCTTTTTGAGGAAACGAAAAAGAGAATTCCGTATTGACTTTACGATATTTTGATAGTGCTATTGCTTCTTCAATGACATCTAAAATCGATTTATCAGAGAGATCACACGTTGAAGAAAATCCTAAGCCATTGTCCTTTGTTAAAATACGTATTCCGATCCCAGCATCCTGTATGACTTTACTTTCGAGAATTTTTCCTACTGCTGACCGAAGAGTTAATAGATGATTCGCGCCCAGAAATACTTCAGCCTGAGCTGTATTTTCTTTTCCTCTTGCTTTTACTAAAGCATATTCTAAACGTTCTGAATAATCTTGCATCTGTATCTCCTCTTATCAGCTTCCAGGTCCTTTTAATGTCGCAATTCCACGCATTGTTGGCCCTCCATTAGAAACAGTTCCACCCTGCATTGGGTCTCCTTTTCCGCATCCAGACCAAAATAATAGCTGATCGTCTCCAGCAAGAGCATCAATACTTTGAAGAAAGGCCGGGGTGGTTGCTGTTGCTGTACATGAGTAAAAGTGATCGGTTAATTCTCCATTCTTAATTAAAAATCCTTCTTGACTTGAAATTGCCCAATTAAATCGCTGGTCATCAATAGAAGGTATATTGGCACCAAGGAGATAGACACCATCTTTGGTGTCCTCTATTATTTCCTCTGCCTTCCAATCTCCAGTCCCCCAATAAACATTGATTTGACGAATAATAGGATGATATTCATACGTGTTTGCTCTCATGGCACCATTCGGTTCTACGCCCATAATGAAAGCAGTCTCACGTGAATGCATACGTTCAGTGAGAACTCCCTCATTGATCAGAGTTGTTCTCTTACATGGCGTTCCCTCATCATCATATAACATGTAGGCGAAATTTTTTGGAATTGTTGGATCATTATAAACTGTAACATATTTAGATCCAATCTTAGTGGGATTTCCCTCATTTTCACTCATTCCCTTCCACCACGTACTCCCAGCCCATGCTGCTTCCCATCCAAGAACACGATCTGCTTCAGATGGATGTCCAACAATTTCATGGACAAGTAGTGCCATGTAAGATGGATCGAAAACAATGGGGATGTTTCGGAGATTTGGTGCTGGTTTAGCGTTAGCTAAACTCAAAGCTTTTTCTCCTGTTTTGTAACAAGTCTCAGTGAGGTCCCCATTCTTGCCGAGAATTTCATGGCCGCCTGTCCCCCCAACATCAGGAGTAGTTCCCCCCCACGGTTGATAATATGCCTGTACACCAGATTCGCCCTTAGCGACAGCTCCTAAGTTTACATTAACGATTGGGCGAATGAATTCTAACTTCGTTCCTTCACTACTCCAAAAAAATTTTCTTGCGGAAATAGTAGCGTAATCAACAATAGTTCTCACTATGTTATCAGATAAATGAATCTCTTTATGCCATCCTAAAATATCTCTGATTTTGTCTTCAAGTGGAATTTCCCGAAAATCAATTTTACATTTGACCTCAACTCGGTCTATTGAGACTGGAATTTCTGCCAATTGAATTGGGGTCTTTGTCCGGCTCGATTCGACCTGTGCCATTTTTCGAGCAATATCAACAGTTTTTTCTAATTGGTCTTTGCTTAAATCCTGAGTACTTGCAAATCCCCAAGCACCATTAGACAAAACTCGAACTCCAAGGCCTTTTTTCTGGTAAGTAAATGCCTTTGTTATTTCCTCATTGATTGATTTAATCATTATATTCTGAAAGTATTCCAATCGGATGTCTAAATATTCATCCCCTTTCCCCAGATCTAGAACATACTGTAATATATCTTCCAAATTTGTCGCTCCTAATAATCATAGGTGAAAACAAATGGTAACGACTATTTCAAGTATTCTAATTAAGATTTTCTCTTAGTTTTTAAGTAGTAAAGCCTTTAACAAAACCTTCTAGCTGGCTGGTATAGTTGGTGTGTTTATGTCATCTGTATTGGACCGATTTCTAAAATATGTCTCAATTCATACAACAAGTCAGGAAGATATTACTGAAATTCCTAGTACTAAAAGACAGTTTAATCTGGCCAATTTATTGGTCACAGAATTGCAAGCGCTTGGTTTAATGGATGCTTCTGTAGATGAACATTGTTATGTTATCGCAACACTTCAATCGAATCTTTCGAAGGATTTAACTGATAAAGTTCCTGTTCTTTGTTTATGCGCTCATATGGATACTTCCCCAGAAGAACCAGGGGAAAATATTAAACCCCAAATCATTAAAAATTACGATGGGGGAGATATTGTTCTTCCAGGTAATCCTAATCTTGTTATTTCTCCCCAAGAAACACCTAGTTTGAAAAAGTTTATTGGGAGTGATGTTGTAACGTCTGATGGTACAACTTTGCTTGGAGGGGATGATAAGGCAGGGATTGCTGCTATTATGACCGCTATAGCTACTTTAGTTAGTGACCCATCCATTAAGCATGGAACTATTAAAATAGTTTTCACACCAGATGAAGAGGTGGGTCATGGAGTGGAAGCTTTAGATGTTAAATCGTTAAGCGCAGATTTTGGATATACTATTGATGGTGATGAGATGGGTGTATTGGAATCAGAGACATTCAATGCAGCAGGGGGTTCTATTACTATTACTGGTTTTAATTTTCACCCTGGTTATGCCAAAGACAAGATGGTCAATGCTGTACGTATTCTGGGTGATATCATTTCCCAGTTTCCTAAAGATCAAGCACCTGAAACAACTGAAAAAAGAGAGGGTTATTATCACGTTTTGTCAGCTAAAGGGTCTGTAAATGAGGCCAAATTGCGTTTTATATTACGTGATTTTGATTTAGCTGAACTCCATCAAAAAATGAAGAAAATTGAAGAAATTATTAAACAGATACAGGAACAAAATCCTAAAGCCAAGATTGAGTTTGATCTAAAAGAGCAATATAAAAATATGAAATATCAACTTGATAAGGTTCCTCATGTTGTTGATTATGCAGAAGAGGCTATCAAACGAGCTGGTGTTGAAGTTATCCGCAAACCAGTACGTGGTGGTACTGACGGTGCACGGTTAAGTTATATGGGACTTCCTACACCCAATATTTTTGCTGGAAGCATAAACTTTCATAGTAAAAAAGAATTCGTCCCTGTTATTGCCATGGAGAAATCAGTTGAAACAATTTTGAATTTACTCCAAATTTATGTTGAAAAATCTATCTGAAGACTGATAATTACAGGTATAATAATCAACTGTTGGATTTGGATAGAATGAATAGGAAATTGGAGCCAATTACTAGTAATTTTTTCAGCACGTTCAAATTCGAGCAATGTGATGAATGCGGTGAATGCCTCACTCATTGTCCTATCATGGATCTATCCTTAAATCAAGCAATAGAAGGAATGAAGAATTTAATAGCTGGAAATCCAACAAAAATATTATCCGAGTGCCAAAGTTGTTTCACCTGCAATTTCTATTGCAAAAAAGAATGTAATCCAACAAGCCTGATCCTTCAACGCTGGCAAGAACAGTATAAACGTGAAGGTTTAAGGATTCGAGGAAAATATTTTATGACTTTGTCTCCTTTCTACCCCAATTTTCGAACTTACACTTTGGAAAGAATGACACATAAAGAAAGGGATATTATAGAGAAATGGAGGAGTTTAGATCCTCTTGAAAGAGATACTTTAACATATCCTGGTTGTAACGTGATTCTCACCCCTACGCTTGTACAATCAAGTCTATTTGAAGGATGTGACATTCGAGGACGACTTGAATATTGTTGTGGAGAAACACTGTTCAGAGCAGGCCATATAAAAGCTTTAAAAGAAGTCAGCAAACGATTAGACAAATGGTTTAACTTCCTAAACCCTAAAAAGCTCTTAGTTCTTTGTACTGCTGGCACAAATATGTTTCGGAATGTTCTACCTGAGTATGGACTCAAATATCAATTTGAGTCTATTACATCTTACATTGAATGGTTATGGAACCGATTAGAAGCTGATGAAATTAGAATTACTAATAAGTTGGATTTAACAGTAACCATTCAAGATTCTTGTTATGCAAAAATGTTTGGGGATGAATATATGGATTTTCCCCGAAGAATTTTAGAGACAATTGGATGTAAGGTTATTGAGCTTCCTTATAACCGAGAAAATATGAGATGTTGTGGGATTGGGGCAGGATTCAGCGTAGATTCAGCATATCATCCTTTTAACATGCGTAAAGCAACAGTAACAAATTTAAATCTAGCAAAACAAACGAAAGCTGACATTTTATGTGTGTATTGTTCAGGTTGTAATCAACAATACCATGTATCTAAGAAACTTTATTTTAGAAGATTTGGAATGGAGATTTATCACATTATAGAATTACTACAACTTGCTATTAGAGAAAATCCTAAACGTTTGGTAAACCAAACAGCATCTAAGATGTTTCGGGGGATTATAAAGAATCAAATCCCCAAAATGTGGTCAGGGAAGACCTTCTCTCTTCCACCAATTCCGGAAAAACCCAAAGAAAATACCTACTAGAATTAGTATTGTCTTCAAGAGTGTACCAATATGAATACAAAATCTCGGAACAAGGCAATATTCAATGAGTATTCGTGCACAAGATGTGGTGAGTGTTTCCACCTTTGCCCTGAACTTCAACTTCCTTTAAAAGTGGCAAAAGAAGAAATAAATAATCTAATTGAGGGTCATGAAAGCAAATACATCTTGTCACACTGCACCACATGTTTTTCTTGCAATCTATATTGTCCTATCAATTGTAAACCTTACCAATTAATCTTAGAGCGGTGGAACGAGCTCTATAAACGAAGAGGTGCCCCACCTATATATCGATTTGTATGTCCTACGATGAAGGATAATATCTGGCAGATGTTACGCGTTTTCATGACATCTGAAGAGCTTTCTTGGATTAATACATGGAAAGCTCAAACTCCAAAAGGAACTATTCTTCTCATTAGTAATTATCTTCACCTTTTACCATTCGTTTTTGATAATAGTAAATTACTAAGATACTTCACACCTATTGATGCGCTAGATCATTGGGAGGGTGGAGGCTATTTGTATCAAGGAGGGTATTTAGATGTAGTTAAACACATTGCTGAGAAATGTAGACGTGATTTCAAGAAATGGAAGGTCGAGAGAGTGGTACCAGCGTTGGATGCTGTACATTGGATGTTAACTAATGTACATCCCTTTGAAATGGGTGTTACACATGATTGTGAGGTTCAAAACTTCCATGAGTTATTACTTACTAAAATCAATGACGGTGAGATTCCTATTAAAAAGAAATTAAATCTTAAGGTCACTATTCACGATAACTGTTATTCTAAAGCAGGTGGAGGGAAGTATTGGGATTCTCCCAGACTTTTACTAAATCATTCCAGTTGTAAAATTGTTGAAATGAAACATAACAAAGCAAATTCTCTTTGTTGCGGATTTGGTGCTGGAGCTTCATGGAAACATCCCATAAATATCGTGTTTGATATAATGGCTACGTCAAAGAAGAAGTTTCAAGAAGCAGAAGCAACAGGGGCAGATGCCATGATGACATATTGCGGAGGATGTCTCTATCTGTTGTGGGCTTCTCGTGAGATTTTTGGTAGTAAAATTGATATCTATCATATCGTTGAGATTGTTCGAATGAGTATGGGAGAAGTATTAAATTATCCTGAACAACATATTAAAAGAGCTTGGGATCTTATTACTATTATTAATTACCATTTAATCATGAGTTTATTTCGCAAGCCTTTCTGGATAGATAAGATATCACTTGAAGGGAAAGTCCTTGAGTCTGGACGATATCTAGGTTTACGAATTCTAAGAACGTTTTTTGATGTTCCAATTGTGCGCATACTGTATACGAAAATTTTCCAAATAATGTTACCTAAAATGACGACTCCTAGAGAATTCTAGAGGCAAATGTCTGTAAATTTCAACAAAAATTTTGAAATCGATTCACTTTTTAGACATTGAGTCATTTTTGGTGAAATTGGAAAACTTTTAGAACGGAAAAGTTACTAAACAACTGAGTAGAAAGAGCGTTCATTGAACAACCTTTTGGCAATTTCTCTTGTATTGGTACCTAGCTATTGATCAACATCACCAAGGGATAATAGATGGCAACTCATGAAGAAAAACAGATTAGATTGGAACTACCCTCCACTTCGGGCGTTGAATGTGAAATAAGGGATAGTTTGAGTCGTGATGAATATATTTTTACTTTCTATCAACACGAACGTCACCTCAAGTCTTCTTCAGTCTCAGAATCACAGTTAAGCTTGGATAATATGGTTGATCTATTGAGTGATGTGGGAATTGAATTTTTCAGTTTTTCAGCTATTTTTGATGTCGCAGAACTTCTTTTAACAACAATCAAAAAAGAATTTCAACAATTAATGGTTGAAGAGGAAGAACCAAGGATTGTCGTTCAACCTTCTGAAACAAAGGATCTTGAAGAGATTGCTCCAATAGCAGCTGTGAAAGAAGAATCTGCTGATGTTCAAATTTCTGCTGAACCTGAATCCAAGATTTTTATTGACTCTGGTGATAAATTACTCAAGAAATTTGAGATGCCCTATTCTCAAGCAGGTTATGCAGAGGTATATTATTGTCGTGACGGTAAATATGCTATTATCCTGTATCAAAATGAGACTCCTGTAATTCGGAAGAAATTTCATAAAGACGCCATAAGTGAAGATATTCTTGTTGCAATGATAAGTGAGTCAGGGATTGATTTTCTTTCGTTCTCCGCTATTTATGATACAGCAGGGGAGCTACAGAAAATCATCTTACATCCTGAGGACTATTTAGAGACTGATAAGATAGAAGAAATCCCAAAAATTCACGCAATATCAAGTACTGAAGAACCTATAACTACTATTTCAGAAGTAGAAGAATCTGAAGATGAAATGGCCATGGTCGATTTGTCGATGCTGGATGTTTCTGGATATTCTAAAGCTGAAGATTTCGATCAATTTATTTCAGAAGTTACGACATTTGTAAATGAAGGTCAACCACTACCTGTTAAAGAAGTTGAAATTGAGCATACAGGTGGGGTAGTTTGTATTATTTTACGCCAGATGAACTCTTGGTTTGTTCGATTTAAAACAAAAGATGGGTCGTATTCCGATATGACCAAGGTTAAGATTGATCAAGATGAACTAGCTAGGTTAATTAATCAAAAAATTCCACAAATTTCCTTTAGTTATCTTTATGACGCCTCGGAGAAAGTATTCAAGGCAATTCAGCAGCTTACTAAGCGACCTATGAGTGATATCATACTCAATGTGGCTGTTGGTCATTTTTTGCAGATTATTGAACAACATGAAGCAGAAAACGATTTTAAAGCCGCTGCACGAATAACAGAAGTCCTTCTTGAACGCTTTAGAAGAGAAAAAAACATAAAAGGGATTCTTCAGTTCGGAAAAAAGCTCTTAGATTATTTCGAGGAGAAAAAGCAGACTACCAAAGCAATAAAGCTCAGAAACGCGTTAGTTGAAGAATTATTAGAGATTGATGTTGATTCTACTCATAAGTTCGTTTTAGACTCATTGGAAAAGTTAGTATCTAGTGAATCCTATTTGAATGCTGCTAATCTTTGTGGGTTATTATTAGACCATTATTTATCTGACGAGGAAAATGTTGAGACTCTTAAGTATGTTATACAGCTTGGCAGAACACAGGTTGAATTCTATAAAAATGCAAGACTTCCATCAGTTATGGAGGAAAATGCGCTACGCTATGCCCGTTATGCCGTTAAACAATTGAGTAAAATTGCTGATACTCCACAGAAAGCTGCTTATCAAGAAGAAATAGGTTATCTGTTAGATCAAGCTTTCGAATCACAAGAAGAGCGGAAAGTACATTTTGAGTTGCTTGAATCTCTTGAAAATTTATTGAATCTTTTACAGGAAGTAAATGACAAACAAACATATTTAAAATATGTTGATCAGTTATTAATATCTTTAGAAACCCAAGATAAAAAAGAGAAAGCACTAGAAGTAACTGTTGAAAGTACAACCTTTTTATTAGATTCAGAGAATTACGTTAAAGCCTGTGAATATGGGAATAAAGCAATCAAGCTTTTTTATGAATTAAACAAAATCCCTGAGGCAATTGATTTTAGTTTAAACATCGTTAGGGGGCTGGTAGATCTAAAAGAAACGAAAGCAGCACAAGATTATATAAGATTTGTAGAATCTCTTGTTGAAAAGGCATATGAGACTGATGAAAAACGTCGTGTTGAAAAACAGTTAATAATCAGTGATTTATTTGGAAAATTAGGATTAAAAGACCAAGCAAAAGCATACATTCAAGCTGCTCTTCAGACAATCGGTGATGCAAGGAAGCGAGAAAAGATCGTTATTAAATACGTTGATGATTTATTGGTGAACCACGCGATCTTGTCAGCACAGGAGATGGTTAATCAAGAGCTTTCACGGTTGTTATCAACTGGAGATAAAATCACTGAGGTTATTAAATTCTGTCAGAATTTCATAACAAAATTAAGAGAATATAACCAGTTAGACATGGTTTTCGAGTATATGAAATATTCATCAAATTTAATGATCCAAACTGATCAAGTTGACTATAAAGTATTGCAAGGTTTTATTAAAGATTTACAGGAATTAAACAAATTTGATAATGCTGCATTTATTATGAATCAGTTGGTTATAATCCAGAAAAAGCACCAGGATTATACTAGAACAATTGATAGTATGACTCGATTTATTGATTATATTTTAGAAAATACTGAAAGATTTGATTTAGTTGAATATTATATCCAAAGAATAGCAGAAGTTTATCATGAAATGGGTGATCCTGAAGGATCCATGGAAACATTAATTTCTTTTCAAAAACAGATCCTTGAAAATTCAGTCGAATTAGCTCAACGGATAACAGATTCGATTCTTAAAGAAATAGAGCAGAAAGAGGACTATAAGAATTGTATTAATATTGTTTCACCTCTGATTGACAAACAGTTGGAGCTTGGAAAGTTTCAAGACGCTTATATCTTTAGTGTTCAGAATGCTCGATATTATGAACGATTAGGTGACATCACTAAAGTTATGAAATACCTTGAAGAGATTCGTGATAAATTTCTTAGCTATGAACAATTTGAAGAAGCAAATCGAATGACAGATTTAATCCTTAGATTTGGAAAGAGTCATAAAAAGCACAAACTGGCAATTACTGCCATGAAAGATTACTCAAAAAATGCATTAGATAGAGGAGATACAGCAACTTCTGCAAAATTTGGTTTAGAAGTTGCAAACCTGTTAGATGAGGAGAATCAAGGAGAGAAGGCACTTGAATTTTTGCAAATGATTTTTAATACTTTATATGAGGCGAAAGATCAAGAATCTGCATTTCAGATTTTCCGCCGAATTATGGAGATTCGGGGAGAAAAAGTTGAATTCAAGAAAATTACCCGTAAATATTTGGAACCATTATTCCATAAATACCCTGATATTCAGCTAATTAGAACAGCTAAACAGGTATTGAACCCACCATTTGAGGATCTTTTTTCTTTTTCAGAAAAGATTTTCGATGATATGCTTAAGTCCAATGAAATTTCTGAAGAAAATGCAGAGGCTATTGTTAATTTTGTAATTTCAACATATGATGAGGGATGGGGAGATGAAGGAGACCGAATTGCAAATAAGTATACCTATAAATTATTAAACGCTGACCAAATCCCCCATGCTTCACGCTTAATGGCAATTGTCTTAGAAAAAACTGAAAAACCAATTGTAGAAGTTTTACAAGCTTCTTTCGATTTTATTCAAGAACTTATTAACAATTCCTTACTCGAGGACGCACGAGAATACACAGATCGCGTTATTAAAACTGCTGAAGATAGATTTGGTGGAGAAGGACGATTAATTACTGCAAAAATCATACAAAAATTTGCAGTGTTTGTAGCTTCAGAAAACCCAGATTTGGCATCAGAATATGCCTATCAAGCATCAAGTTTCTATCGCAGCTTGAATGATTTTGAAGGCGTTGTGACGCTCTATACAAAACTAGCAGAACGGATTCCCTCTCCTAAACAAGCTATTAGAGCCTATCAGAGAGGTATAAACATATGTAAGAAATATAAAGCTGACAAATATGAAGCCCAATTACTTACCAGTTTAACAGAATTTTTAATTTCTTCTAATAATGTCGCTGCTCTCGCATCGTTCCAAGAAACATTGGAAAAGTTCGAGGAGCTTCAGGATCTTGACGAATTATTCAACGTAATGTATAATCTTATTGAGGTTGCTATCAAATCAGATAATCTCAAAATCGTGTACACCTATCTTGATTACATGACTCGTTTAAGTTCCATGATAAATAAAAAAGAAAACATTGGAGGAATCTTAGTCTTTATGTTACATCACGCGGAGGAGGTCAAGGATAACGATCGTTTAGAGTTAATTCAGAAATACATTGATGAACTTGGGATCAAACCTAAGAAATATAAGAAAGACTATGCAATGCTAGCAGAACAGCGAATGGTTCACGTAGAGGAGAAAATTGGAAAAATAGAAACTGTTGAACTAGAAGAAGAACCTGAACCAGTGCCTCAGCTCGTTGAAACAGAAGCAATTGTTCCTCCAACACCAGAAGTCACTACTTCTGTTGAATCCTCTCAAGAGGAGATAGATGAAAAGATTGACGAAGAATTCGTAAGTGTCATAAAAGAATTTGGTAAAGAAGTCCCCGAAAAAGCTCAAGTTAAAGTAGATCAAGAAGTAATCTTCCCTGTTTTAGATGAGGTTCCCGTGACTAGAGCTATTGAATCGAGTACTGTAGAAGCTCCTAGTGAAGATAAACTTGAAATTTCACGACCTGAATTAGAAGAAATTATCGAACCACTCCCTTATGAAGAACCAGAAGTACCTGAAACAGCAGCTCTTACAGATGCAGAAATAAGTACCTTATTTTCCGCAGCACCTTCTCCAGGTCAAGAGGTTCCTCCAAGGGAAGCTAGAATATCTCTAGAAGAGCTTCACCCGCCTGTAGAGGAGCTTCCTCACGAAAAAGAAGTGAAACAGGCCGCTCTGTCAGAGGAAGAAGTGGAATCTCTATTCATTCCACGGGTGGAAACTCCTTCTATTGAGGCTGAGCGACCAGAACCAGAATTCAGAGAAGAGGGGATACCAGAGGATGAAGAATGGGAGGTAGATAGCTTTGGACGGCTATGGAAGAAAGGAACTCTACCATCTTCAACAGAGGAACTTGTAGAACCAAAGATTGAGCCAGAAGAGCTTCCAAGTGATGTGTCAGTTGCAGCTCCTGATTTACTCCCTCATGAAAAAATTATTCAAGAGGAGGAGGCCAAAGAAGTTGCAGAAGACATAAAAGATGGCATCTTTGAGGAAGCATTGAGAGAACCGAGTGTCGTTACAACAGAGACTCGAACTGATTCAATCGAGGATATTTTGATACAAGAAGAAGAATCTGCAACAAAGGATATTTTTGATGTCCCCCAAGTAGAGTATCAAGAAATCACTCCTATGAAAGAAACAGAGGAATCTCTGATAAAAACACCAGATTTAGCTGATTTATTTTCAGATGCTCTATCTGAATTAGGTTCCATCAGTGGAGAAGCAGGAGAAAGTGATAAAGATAAGAAAAGGAAAAAATAATCAAGAATAGAGATTTAGATTGGAATTAATATTCTAATCCAGCCTACTTTCTATTTTTACCATACTTCTCAGTATCAAACGGGGGAAATTTAATGATCTCCGCTTCATATAATTTTCCACGAACTTCAAACTGAATGGAAACTCCTTCCTTATTCAAATCTGTGATTATATACCCCATCCCAATCCCAAGGTTCAATAGGGGTGAAAATCCCCCAGAGGTTGCAAATCCAATTTCTTGTTCCTCTTTAAAGAGTTTGACTCCTGGTCTTGGACTTGGCCCTTTCTTACGAGCTATAAATCCAATGCGGATATGGTTGGATTTTTTCTTTGATAAATTCTCTAATTGGGATTTTCCGATGAAATAGGGTTTATCCATATGAATGAAAGGTGGAAAAAATAGATCGGCCTCAATAGGATTAATTTTTTCGTTAATATCATTTCCATAAAGAGCTAATCCTGCTTCTAACCGAAGAGAGTCTCTCGCTCCAAGTCCACATGGTCTACTACCCGCCTCAAGAACAAGGTTCCAAATCCTATTTGCTTTCGATGGATCTTCACAAGTGGTATCAAGAACAATTATTTCACATCCTTTTTCTCCAGTGTAACCAGTTCCAGACAGTATTAAATCAATATCATTAGATGATACTGGGAAAGCACGCCAAGGAAGCGGAGGCTCGATTTCTCCCTTAAAAGCATTTAATAACACTTGATGTGCTTTTGGACCTTGTAATGCAAACATGGCGGAGCTTGAAGAGATTTCTACTAAAGTTAGGTCTAGATCAATGAATTGGGTAAGGATATTTTTGAACTCATTCATCCATAATTTGATCTTTTCAAGATTTCCTGCGTTCCAAACTAGTAACCACTTATTATTTTCAATTCTTGCGAAAACTATGTCGTCTCGAAATCCTCCTTGTTCATTCAACATGAATGTGTATGCTGCTTTACCCACCTGAGTTTTTTTCAGGTCTCGGGGTACAAGTAAATTCAAAAATTTTTCTGCATCATGTCCTTCGATCCACATCCGCCCCATATGCGAGACATCGAAAAGACCAGCGGCGTTTCTTACAGCCATGTGCTCTTCCTTAATGGAGCTATACATTACAGGCATTTTAAATCCTGAAAAATTGATCATATCACCATTCTTAACATGCCAGTTATAAAGCTGGGTTTTCATTACTGATCACATCATCAATTCAATTGATTTTTTCTTTGTGACTCTTAAGTAGAATAAAAATCTCTTTATAGTAAAAAGAGGTTTGAATAAGCAGTATTCTGAACATATCAAATACATAGTTAGATATCTATAAACATCTTGAGAATTTTTTTAAATTTTGGCGATTTCTGGGTTATCGTAATCAGTTAATTCAAATGACGAGAACTACTAAAAGAATACGATTGGTGAGAAGTATATGGCCTTAGATCCTGATTTTATAAAAATTAGATCCATTTTGGAAAAACATCATGATTACTGGAGTAAATCAATCCCACTTATTGCAAGTGAAAATGTGACAAGCCCAGCAGTACGGGAAGCTGCCATTTCTGATCTTGTGCATCGGTATGCAGAGGGTTGGATAGGTGAACGAGTCTATCCAGGGAACCAATACTTTGATGAAATTGAGGAATTATGTCTAAAGTTGCTAAAAGAGATTTTTAAAGCACCATTCATTGATGCTCGCCCAATTTCTGGCGTTGTTGCAAATTTAACAGTCTATTCTGCTTTTACTCAAGCCAATGATAAGATGATGGCTATTTCTATTCCTGTGGGAGGACACATCTCGTCTGGGCCATTAAAAGCCAAGACTGGAGCTTTCATTGGTGGGACAGCTGGAGCAGTTTCCCGATTGGAAGTTGATTACATTCCTTTTGATCGTTATGGCTTAAATATTGATGTTGATGCTGCTATCAAAGCCATTCGAGAAAAACAACCAAAACTCCTTCAATTTGGAGCGAGTGTTTTTCTATTTCCTCATCCTGTAAAGGAATTAGAACCTGTCGCTCATGAAGTTGGGGCTCACATAAATTATGATGCTGCTCATGTCGCAGGATTGATCGCAGCTAAACAGTTCCAAGATCCTTTACAAGAAGGAACTGATACAATGACAATGTCCACTCATAAAACCTTTCCAGGTCCTCAGAAAGGAATCGTTTTAGCAGCTAGAGAAGAGCTTGCAGAGAAAATAAAAGCTGCAGCTTTTCCTAGTACAACATCTAATCACCATCTGATGCATGTTGCAGGCCTTGCTGTTGCTGCTACTGAATTCAAAAAGTATGGTCTTCCTTATTCTAAACAAGTGATCATTAATGCAAAAGCTTTGGGTCAAGCGTTGTATGAAAGAGGTTTCCAAGTAGTATGTCCCGATAAAGGCTTTACGGAATCTCATACACTACTTGTTGACATCAGTAATTTTCAAAATACGATTGGATTGGGAAAAGATGTCGAACAAAGATTAGAAAAGGCTAATATTGTCGCTAATCGCAATCTTCTCCCTTGGGATATCATAGAAAAGCGTAATTATAGGAACCCAGGGGGAATTCGTATTGGATCACAGGAAATTACTCGATTGGGGATGAAGGAAAAAGAAATGGAAAGGATTGCTGAATTCTTTAAATCAGTCATTGTGGATCAAAAAGACCCTACTAAAGTCGCTACTGAAGTTGCCGAATTCCGTGCAGATTATCAAACCATTCATTATGGATTTGAAACCACCAGGAAGGCATATGAGTACATCAAAATAGCTTAGAATGCCTAAATAATCATCTTCTCTTTTGAAAATCAGTTTTTACTATAAAATTAAACATAAACCATTCAGAAAGAACTCACAATTATTTCCAATCATTTGTTGTAAGCCATTCTTCGACTGTTTCTTTGAGAGTTTCCCAGGGTTTGCTAGAGTTGAGTGTAAAAGCTTTTGCAGGCGCCCAATAGCTAGAGATCTTCCCCTCCGCGTCAGGATCTGCTCTTCTACGTTTTTGCCAGCGTTGAATAACCACAATTCGTTTATCAGCATCATCAACATTTTGGACTAGAAGAACCGCTGTCCACCACCTACCACGCCGTGAAATAGTCTTCCCCTTAATTAAATGATAGTATTCCGATTTATAGGGGAATTTTTCCTCTTCTTTAGAATCATTCATATTAGTATTCTCACAAAAATACTAATTGGAGCATCCAAGGATAGGCCTCTTAAAAATGACCTAATAAATTTATTTTTAAGGAACACGAGAGGTATGTTTTTAAAAAGAGAGAAGTATTTTCTTTAGCAAGCTCAACTATTGTTAGGAGTAAAAAATCAATTGAGTGATTACGAAACCTATATTCATTATGGACGGTTGTTGGTGATTCTACAATTTATATTCATCCCTGTCTACTTTTATTTATTGTCTTTTGTTTTTGTTAATGGAGTTATATGGTTTTTAAACACAGATGATTTACGTATCTTTTCGGATATCATTGTTTATATGATTGGCCCTCTTTTTATGTCTGTTCCTTTCTTTTTTTGGACCTATGGGAGTAGATATCAAATTGGTGATGCTTATGAATCTTTTGGGCAAGAAGTTTGGCGATTACCGACCACAGTTAAAGCTTTTTACGGTTTTAACTTTGTAGTGGGCATACTTTTTCTATTCCCTATGATTACTCCCATTATTTCGCTGTTTGGGGGGTATTTTATCGCAGTATACTTATTGAAATGGTGTGAAGAAGGAAAAATGATCTCTAGTCAGCGAAAAACCATATTACTAACTTTACTATATTTACCATTACCACTGCTGGTAATTATTGGATTTTATTTTGGTTATGATCCTCTTGGTGAGCAAGCTGGTATTTTTGGTTTCTTTTTAAAACTTTTCAATATTTGGAATACCCAATTAGATGTTATTTACACATCAGCATTGATATTAGCGGATTCTGCAACAATTGGAGGGATTCTATACTTAATCTATGAAGGAGCTCAACAAGAAGATCCTACTGTTAGAATTCCAGGCCCTCTTATTACTCTTATTTCTGCTATACTCTTTATATTCTTAGAATTTATTTATTTGGTCATTGATCCAGAAATCTTTCCCACAGAAGCCTTTCTTGAATTATTTCATATCGGTGCAGTGGTTATAGGAGTTTTCATGCTTATTGTGAGGTATTGGAAAGGACTCACAACAAGTAGGGATACTAGTATCATAGGTTGGTTGACTCTTGTATTTTTTCAGATAGTTAACTTTGTTTCTGGAGATTTAAAAGTCATTAGCCGTTCAACAGCTATTTTCATGGCTTTTGGGATTTTCTTATTCCTCTTTGGAGTCGCATATCGACATGCAGGCAGACGTTATTAACTTCATTAAAGATAATCTTCTTACTAGAACAAGACGAGGAATTTCTGTAATATGAGCTCTCGTGAAGATATTCCACCAAGTCAAAAGTTTCAGTTTCACTTGGTTATTGAAGAGTGGATGGCAATGGAATTCGAGAGGGTAACCATCCAATATGAAGAATTATTGGATGTGATTGATCATGTCCGTTTTTTCGGTGTAAATGGCTTAGTACAGCGAGAAAACAAAAAGATAAGTCCGTTTTATTTTCAATTAATTTCACAAGAGGGCGAAGATTTTCTTTTAATTGCATTTTCTATCCCCATATTTCAATCCCTAGATTCTTTAACTTTTCAAACAGGAATGCAATATTTTGCTGCGGTAACAAAGTGGATCATGTGTAAAAATCAATCTATTTTAGAAGCAGAGATAAAAGCTTTTGAAGATATCAAACGTCTTCATCCTATTCGTCGTCAAAAACGAGAAATCATTCCATTCAAAGATTTTACAGAAAAGATAGAGGTTCAATTAAGGATGAAAATAAGAATGGGTCTTAAGATCATCCCTACGGCTTCTATTGTTGAAAAAATGAAAACTGAAAGAATGAGGCACTTAAAGGAATTTCAAAAAGCTAAAAGTGCATTAGCCAACATCCATTCGAGCCTTAAGGAATATTCTCAGCTTGTAAGTAAGTATAGAATCAATGTGAACGCTTATCTTTTTCAAATCCATACAGTAAGCCGCTTTGAACCAATATTTGTTCCTGTCTTAACTATGAATTCTGTCAATCAGGTTAAAGAGGTTTTTTCGGTTCTGATTCTTACTGAAGAGGTCATCAATCGAATCAGTAGTCGCCAATTAGAAATTTTGCTTGCGCATGAGATTATTTTCAACCAATTAAAAGCCAAATTCTCTCGTGGTGTACTTGAAAAAGAAATCTTCCTAATTTTATCTGAGGACGGTGAAAAGGAACCAGAATATCTTGTTGAAAAGGAAATAAGCAAATTTTTTGATTTAGAAGAGGTTAAAGAAGCACAAAACGCGATTAGAGCGGTTATAGAAGAATTATTAACTGAAGACTATCCAGTAATGCAACTCGATTGAACATAGAACCACATAAAAAGTCTCATCTAGGTTTGCATTTCAAACTCAACAAGGTGGATGAAGAACAATTAATACTGTAGGGGCCTTCAGTAGGAAAGAATGCTTGCCAAAAAACGTTGAATAGAGAAAGGAAAGATTATGACTGAAAATGATTATTTTGAAAGCGAAATTATCCAAGAAGCTAATCAACAAGCTAGAGCTATTCTTGAAAAGGCCAAGCGAGAGGCTAGCGAGATCCTCAATCAAGCTCATAGCGAATCAGAGCGGATAGCACAGAAGATTTTAGCTGGAAAAGAGAAAGAAGAAGAACAAAAGGCTCAACGTGAGTTATCTCGATTTCGGATAACAAATAAGATTGAATTAAATAATGTTAAAGGAAGGTTATTAGAGCAAGTATTTACGGAAAGTCTGAAACGAATCCAAGAATGGAAAGATAAAAAATCTGAGGAATATCTTTCCGCTTTAACTAATCTTATAGTACAAGGAGGAGTCGCTCTTACAGGAGGAGAGTTAACCGTTAACCTTGCTTCAGAAGACGTCTCACTAATCGATATTAAACGATTAGAATCTGAAATTATGAAAATTAGTGGTATCAAAACTACAATTAAAGTAACAACCTTTGAAAGTGATTCAGTAGAAGGTGGGGCAATAATTAGTAAAAAATCTCTAACCGTACATAATACAATTGAAGCAAGGTTAGGTCGTCGCGAAGATATCATCCGGTACAAAGTGCATAATATCCTCTTTCTCGACTGAACTTTACCCATTTATACTTCTGGCTGCTTCTGTGCCCATTCATTAACAGCTCGGTTTGTAAGGTATGTATCAAGATTGAATACTAAGAACGACAGTGAAGAAGCATCACAGCTTCAACACTTATATCTTAATAAGAAATAAAAGTCCAAATGCCCAATTACTAAAACGGGGCAATTAATCTAGATGTATAAGGTTGAAACTGCTAATGATAAAATTATTTGCAAAAGCTATGATTTTATTATTAATAATTACCATTTCAAGTGGATGTGAACAACAACTCTCTGTTTTCCCAGTTGTAGTCAAAGCCTCATCAAACAACGTAAATGCTAATACAGATTTACTCATTATTGATGTGGTTAATATCGAAGCAAAGGTACAAAACAGATTTGTCCCTCTAGAAGATTTAATTTCAGAGGCTCTTAGCCCTGAATTTCAAGAAAATCCTCTACCTCAACTGGTAAATAAGACAACTCTTCGCTTAAATGCTAGCTATTCAACTGTCATTGGACGTTCAGAGAGTCTAGTCATTCACCAATTTGCTGTAGATGTCTATAGGGTCATTTCAGGAGAAAAACATACTCTAAATCGTACTGCTATTCTTTCTATTTATTATGATTCAGAGAATCCTAGATTAAACCTTGTTGAATTCATTCTTGAGCCTAATTCCACTAAATCCGAAGCTATGATTATTCCTTCTCTGGAATTACCTACCTTTGATGTCTATAAATTCGTGTTTCGGGTTCAATATCATATAAATGGAATCGATGAAACACCAATAACTAGTTTTTATCGCCAAAATATAACATTTGAGCTTATAAAAAGCTATCCAACCCCCCCATATGTAATTATTTATGCCTTCGTCGGTGTTTTATTCATATTTTTAACCTTAGTTGTGTTTGGACTCTATGGGGATCGTAAGTATCGCCAAGCAGCTCAATAGATTTCTTTTCTAGATTATCCCTTTATTTGAGTTTTCAAACATAAATCGGGCATTTTTTGCAGTTTTTGCTGGTAATCTGATAGGAAGAGATTTTTGATTCGGATATAGGTAGGTTTAATCTTTTTGGGGCGAAAAGTAAAGATACTTAGGGTGCCTGACGAGATAATTTCGTGGTAAATGGTCTTACTATGAAGCAATTGCATTGGGAACGGATCCTCTGCCAAATTCTCAGTATTGATCTGATATTCGACGCGAATGAATTGACAAAAGGGTAAATTAATTTCCAATTTCACTTCTAATGGTTGATTAACTGGAATCTCGGTATCTCCAGAGAGCATAATATTTATGGCATTCCAAGAAACTTCGGTTGCAGAAATAATGACTGGGACTTCTGGAACTAGATACAATTCAGAGGTAAGGGTTTCTCGACTTGCTAAAAAATCAAAATACTCGTCAAAGTAATAATCTACAGTTCTGGGATGAGATCTTAACTCATCAAGACGATAGATGTTGAATCCAGAGAAATTTTTGGAAATTTTGGTGGGATCTAATACAAGAGCGAAAGCCTTTGGATGCATCTGCTGATACATCTGTTGTGTACGTATGTCTGTGCCTGATAGAAAGAGACCAAGTCCAGGATGAGTGTGTGCCCATCCTACAATGACTTCTCCAGCGTTAATCCTGCTAGGTAAAATTAACGAAAACACCTTCTCGTAATCTGTAATGTCAACAAAAACTGCAGTGCCAGATCCGATGGGTACAATGTCTGTGATAAGAATCTCATCCTCTGTGATTCGTCCTAAAACTAATCCGATGCATTCTTTCCAATTTCGTGGATCTAAGGGGTTAGCATTCTCCAAAGCAAAGCGCAAGAACTTTTCATAGACATGTTTAGGGATCTGTATCATTTATACATCTCATTTGTCAGGATTAACGCGAATAGCATGGATAAGTATACCCGAATATACAAGATCACGAAAAACAGGCCTCATTATACCTTTATCTGGATTCACAATGAAATTACGACGAGTTATTTCAAAAGTTTCTTGGTGTACAAAATATGGACATTGTCTGATTTGAGCAACAGTTTGTTCAACTTGCCCCCAATTAGGAATGAAACAGACTAGGTGCCCACCACCATTTAGAACGGGAGCAATATTATCAATGGCTTCATATGGAGAAGAAAAATCCAGGAAAAATGCGTCCAATTCACGTTCTTCAAGTGGTGAACGAATATCCTGAAGTTTAAACGTTATGTAATCAGATAAATCGGTTTTTGCCAAATTTTTTTGAGCATTGGTAAGATACTTGGTATTTATATCATAGGAAAAGACATGTCCTGAAGGTTGGACATGATGAGCTAGAAATGTCGTTAATGCTCCTGAACCAGTCCCTGCTTCTCCAACATACATACCAGAACCAACCCCAGCAAGACTACAAGCGATAGCACAATCATCTTCATAAAGAATTTGGGTTTTTAAACGAAAATAGCGTATATAATCACGAGGAGAAGGTCTCGAGATAATAACTTTTCCTTTGGTTAAGGATAGAATATCCCCAAAATTTTTACCTATACAATCATTATGGAGGATATTACCAAGATGTGTTGAGAGTTCAGCATTCTGCGCCAGAGATATTATCCAGGCTTTTGATTGTCTCTGAGAAATTTCAATTATACGAACAATGTTCCCTTCTTTGAGCACAAAACGACCTTCTTAAAATGTCAAGGTAGAAAAAATCTTAGGCGCCTTTTTTAGCTTCACAATAGGAATGAACCTTACAAGACCCGTATGGACATGTTCTAGGTCCTTTTCTTCTATATGGCTTAGAAACGAGATCTGGTTCTTTTTGGCCTGTAAATCGTATCGTACTAGCGATTGGTTTTGCTCTTCAATCGAAGAATCGCGGACAACGAAGAAAAGAACAGGCAAAGCTTTAAAATCGTAGTATCCTGGGAATATTGCGAAAGATCCATAATATACCTCTGAGTTATCTTCTGAATCCCACTTAAAAATAGTAGATGGGCGATCAGGACTTGCACTCGAGACAAGGCGAACCAAGTCTTTAAGACTGTCTAGTTCTATTCCATAAGCACTCTCTAATTTCACAATCAATCCCCCTTTTTTTATTGCTGCTTTCTACGTTTCAATCCATAGAAGTTTAAAAGACGTCTTGCCTCCTCTTCAGAATCAATTATTTGTTTATTGAATCTTCTTCGGTATGTTTTCTCATTGAGAGAGTCAACAAGGATCACAACCTGCCGCTTTCGCAGAGGTGAGATATAGGGTTCGAAAATTATGTAAAAGACATTTGTCTGCATATCAGCAATAACGTAAGCGTCTGTGGGAACATCAAGGCTCCCTGTGTGTTCTTGGATGAGATCATTTTGTATCATATAGATACGGACTGGGTTTGTAGCAATTAGTGCTGATAACCTTTTATGAATATCTTCCATTTTTTCTGGTTTGAGGTCATCCTCGTTTTTGAAATCTTTAGCTGTCACTTGGGAAAGGTATGATAAAATAATCCCTTGCGCACGAGAAATCTCTCTCTTAAGGGCTCTTCTAAAGATTATACTTATGACTGTTGGGCGGAATTTTAGCCTTGGGTCAGTCGTAAACGTTGATTCTACCCGAAACACATAAGCTAGACATAGAAGTTCATCATTTGAAGGGACTGGCAGTGGGCCATAAAGCTCATATTTCGAAATTTCCTCTCCAATGACTGTCATAATCCGAATGGAAAGGTTAAGTGCCTGATCCTCGGATATATGTTCTTTTGTGGTATTATAAATCACTTGTGGACCTGCATCTGTAAAGCTGCTGGTAATAATACCAATAACTGGGCTCTCAGTGTCAGATGCCATTGTGATTCTTATCCTTTTTATGAAGATTTTAATTTTGATGTTTAAAATAGAAACTAGAAAAGACCACCCAAATATCAATTTTAAATGTTACTTATGAAGCTCGCTGATCACTCCTGTTATCTGAGCAATATTCAATGCAGCGTCTTTTGTTAACCCGGAATGGCCTAATACTGTATACATTGAATTAGTTTTATGTGCTGTATGAAGTGCTGTAACAATGGCTTCAGGGAGAATTTTATCATTTAGATCTTCAACATTTGTTGGACAGCCAACATTTTTTAGAATATTCACAATTTTTCTGTGATTCTGTCCTTGTAATTTGGCCATCATGATTGCTCCTAACGCAACTCGTTCTCCATGAAGGATATCAGCATTTGGAGTTTGTGCAGCTAATGCAGCCGAGAACATATGTTCCGAACCATAACCGACACGGATGTCATTTGATGTTCCCATTAACACTCCAGCAATCAGGAGTGCTTTTAATACCACCTGAACAGCATGCTCAGGATCGATAAGAGCTTCAGATACTTGACTTTGAAAAAGAGTTTCAGCATTTTCTAAAACACCTCCGACAAAACGTGAAAACTTTTCTGATTTTATACGCCAAGCATGTCGCCAATCCCAGATAGCAGTGATTTTACCAACTGTATCCCCGACTCCTGCAGCAATAAAGCGAATTAAATCAGGATGACTTAATATTTTCTCCACATCTGCGATTACAGCAATAGGAGGTCGGCATTCTCCAATATATTTTTCTGTAGGATCGTTTAGGAAAATGAAAGGAGAAGCAAGACCATCGTGGGAGGTTGTCGTCGGGACAGAAATCATTTCCAATTTTCGAGATATTTGATTTAGACAATATTTACAAACATCGATATTTTTCCCCCCCCCAGCCCCAATTATAACATTAGGCTTATATTGCTCTACAAGATCAACATAACTCTTTGCTGCTTCAAGAGATGCGTTCTCAACAATAACGATCTCACAATTCATGCCTTGATTGGTTAATACATTAAAAATGTCCTCTCCAACGACAAACCGAGTATGAGGGCCCGTAAGAATCATTATCTTCTGTTTTAATCCAAGTGATTGAATAACATCGGGAATTCGATGAATGGTTGATTTTCCAATTATAATTGATCTTGGTACCACTGATTCGAGGATTTCTGATCCTGACATTTGTTTGCTGTCCTTGTATCCAGTCCCATTTGGGAACATTGGCACAATATTTATAAACTCTGTGTGTGTAGGAGTGTACAAGGGAATTTTAATAAGAAAAAGTTCTTCTTTCGATTTAGTTAAGTCAAATAGTTCTAGTTCTTGTGATATTTTCTATTTCCTTCCAATTAACTTTGACTTATGCACTCGGCGCATAATTCCATAATTGTAGTATCTAATTTCAGACTTTGAAAAGAAATATGAAAGATCCCTTATTTGGGTGTAGAAGAAAGGCCTCTATACGGTTTTACACATCTTTATTCATAACTAATCATTCAAATCACTAAAATAAAATGAATATATCCTAAATAAGAGAAAAAATTGTCATAAGATTAACAAAAGGATACATTGACATTTAATCTATAATAACTTACTAACTGTATACCCTAAAATCTGCTGTTTATGCAAAGGGTTTCAAAAAAAGACCACATTTCACCGAGGTAGGAATTAATGGTAAAAGAAAAGGACAAACAGTTCAGTCGTGAATTAGCTATTGACCAACTAAAAGCAGATCTCATTAGTAGATTACCACCAGATGCTCAGGTGTCCAAGGTAGTGTTCGAAGGGCCTTTTGTAGTCATTTATTCTTTAAATCCCACAGTTCTCATGGAAAATGGGGATATTGTCAAAAGTTTAGCGAAATCGTTAAGAAAAAGAATAGTCATTAGATCAGACGTATCAGTACGAAGAGCTAAAGAGGAAGCTCGAGCAAGGATCATGGAGATTGTCCCTGAAAACGCGGAAATAACAAATGTAATTTTCGATGATGAGTTAGGAGAAGTCATCATTGAAGCGAAGAAACCAGGGGCAGTCATCGGACGTAGTGGCACGACACTGCGTGAGATAGCACGAGATTCCATGTGGCGTCCAAAAGTAGTTAGATCTCCTCCAATACAATCACAATTAATAAATTCTATCAGAAAAACCCTTACCAACAAATCTGAATTGCGTAAACACGCATTATTGAATATTGGGAAGCGTATACATCGTCCTAAGGTTATCGAGGATGATTACATTAGGTTAACAGGCTTAGGAGGTTTTTCTGAAGTTGGAAGATCTTGTATGCTTTTGGAAACAGCTGAGACAAAAATTCTTGTTGATTGTGGAATAAATGTAGGATCTCGAGAACCAAACCAGATGTTTCCTTTCTTCAATGTCCCTGAATTTGATATTGCAGACATTGATGCTGTGCTTATTACTCATGCACATTTGGATCATAGTGGGATGCTCCCTTTTTTATATAAATGGGGGTATCGGGGGCCTGTTTACGCCAATGATGCAACGTTGTCACTCATGACGCTTCTTCAGAAAGATTACATTGATGTGGCAGGAAGAGAGAATAAATTAGTTCCTTATAGTCAGCGTGATATTAAAAGAATGATTTTACATACTATAACACGTCGATATGGGGAAGTTACTGATTTAAGTAATGATATACGCTTAACTATGACTCCGGCAGGGCATATTCTAGGATCCTCAATTATGCATATGCACGTTGGAGATGGACGATATAATATCGCTTTTGCCAATGATTTCAAGGGGAAAAGATCTCGGTTATTAGATCGTGCTAATACGAAGTTTCCCCGTCTAGAGTCCATTATCATGGAATCTACTTATGCTGGGCCTAGAGACATTATGCCTAAACGTGGTGATGCTGAAGTTCAGCTAATTAAAATCATTAATCAAACAGTAAAACGAGGAGGAAAAGTACTGATCCCTAGCCTAGCTGTAGGACGACCACAAGAATTAATGGTTGTCTTATCAAATTATTATCAAAAACACCAGTTGGTTGATGTTCCTATATACCTAGATGGATTAATTGCTGAAGCAACAGCAATCCATTCATGTCATCCAGAGTATTTATCATCATTCTTACAAGATCAAATATTTAATGAAGGGCAGAACCCGTTCTTAAGCGAAATATTTCACCGTGTAGACAACCAAAGTGAGAGACAATCAATTTTATCTGGGAAACCTGTTGTTATTTTAGCTACTTCAGGTATGTTGACGGGAGGTAATTCTGTAGAATACTTTAAAGAGTTGGCTAACGATCCACGTAATTCAATTGTTTTTGTATCATTCCAAGCTGAAGGAACCCTGGGTAGACGAATAGCTTCAGGAGTAAAAGAAATTCGCAGCATAGAAGATGGTAGGATGAAAATGTTTCCAGTTAAAATGGAAATTCATCAGATCGACGGATTCAGTGGCCATTCTGATAGAGGAGAGATTATGAATTTCTTCCGTGAACTCAGCCCAAAGCCTGAAAGGGTCGTTTTAATACATGGTCAACGGAAAAAGTCTCAATCATTGGCTCAGGCATTATCAAAAAGATATCATGTCAAAGTTGATGTACCACTAAACCTAGAAACAATACGGTTCAACTAGAAGGTATGGTTTGGAATTTCATGCCTGCCAAAAAAGAAGTTGGATCAAAATTAAGAAAAAAGATTATAACAGCGATTTTTGCACCTAATATCTCAGTTAGTGTTTTGAAAGAAAATATTCAATTTATCAGCGAAGATGATGAAAACTTAAATAACCTGCTTTTTAATCGAAACTACGAAGTTCGTTTTTTTTTATTTGAGAATAGGTATTTACCAACTATACAATTTATTAGAGAGAATCCACACATTGATTTTCCTATCGTAAAGGTTGATCAAGGAGCAGTTCAGCATATCTTAAACGGTGCGGACGTTTTTGCCCAAGGAATTACTTCTATGAACCATGAATTCAATGTCAATAGTATTGTAATTGTTTCTAATCCTCAAGATGCAGTATTAGCTCTTGGAAAGAGTTTAAAATCCTCGAAAGAACTTCTTAGCTTAAAAGGGAAAGTTATTCATAATATCCACTATCTTGGTGATTCAATTTGGGAAGGAAAACTCTAGCTATGGTTATCTTCCAGAAAAAGGTTAAATAATTCCTAATCGTACAGCAGTATAGATTCACATTTCTTAACAGATGACCAAAAGTGCGTAAAGCTGAAACAGAGCTCTTTTTCATTGGTATGGGATTATCAGGACTCAAGAGTTGTACTTTAGAAACTCTTGATATCTTGACAAATATTGATAAGGTTTTCATTGAGCAATATACCAATTTTGTCCCTAGAGAAATTCCCCCACTCCTGAAACAAATTAAACCAAAAATTACCATTGTCTCCCGAAAAGATTTGGAAGATGATGATCAGTTATTTTTAGAAAACATTAAGGGAAAGTCTGCAGCCATTTTAATTCCTGGAGATCCTTTTATTGCAACAACCCATAATTCTCTCAGAATAGCAGCAATCAAAAGAGGTTTTAAATGTCGGATTATCCATAATTCTTCTATAGTAACTGCTGCTGCTTCTGTTTCTGGGTTGTCAGCATATCGTTTTGGCAGGACAGTAACCTGTCCCTTTCCTCATAATGCAAGTGAATTTCCATATAAAGTAATCAAACTTAATAAACAAATAGGAGCTCATACACTAGTTCTTCTAGATATTGATCTAATTACTGGAGAGTTCCTCGCGGTGAATGAAGCAATTTCCATTCTATTGGAATTAGAAGAAAAAAGAAAAGAAAATGTTTTCATAAAAACTGACTTATTAGTTGGTTTGGCTCACATTGGAACTGAAAGGGAGGTTATTTCGGCTGGTGCTGCTGACAAAGTGACAACATTAGCTTGGGGAAAAATTGGTCCTCCTCAAGCTCTGATAGTTTGTGCTGAGGCACTACATTTTACTGAAGAAGAAACTGTGAAAACTTTATGGAAAGTCCAATTGTCAAATCAAGGAGTATATAAATAGCTGCTGCTTTTGAAAATAAAATTATGGCTGATACTATTTAATAAGATTCTAAAAACTTGTTTGATTGCGGGTTGTTCGAGATGAAAAGTGAATCACAATCCAATGAGGCGTTCCATGCACTTCTTAAGGAATTTTTAAAAACAGCTTACTTGTTAACATTTAAAAAAGGGAGTTTTAGTGTATCTGATTTTGCAAGTAGTCTGAAACGAACACGGGATGAAGGATTAGCACTTTTGTCGGTACTGAAAAGTCTTCATATGATAAAATCAGTAACAGATCCACCAGAGCATTATTCTATAACAGAAGGTGGTAAGAACAATTTAAAGATAGTTCTAACAGGGGGAGTCTTTGACATCGTACATCTAGGTCACTTGAAGACATTAAATGAAGCAAAAAGTCATGGTGATTTACTATTTGTTGTTGTAGCTTCTGATAAGACTGTGAAATTAAATAAAGGACGTCCTCCTCTTAACAGCCAAGTAAATCGGATAGAATTACTTTCACATGTAGATATAGTTGATGTAGTTCGGGAAGGAACACCTGATCCAAATAAATTCCTAGATATAGTCGTTACTGTTAAACCAGATGTTATTGTATTGGGGTATGATCAATCTCTTTCCGAAACTAAATTATCCAAATTATTAAGTGACTATGGGCTCGAAAATATCGAAATTCTCAAATTAGAAGCGAGAATTCCTAATGAAAAATCTTCCTTAAAAATTAAGAACCTTGATGAGCATTCTTTTGAATAAATGTTGAAATAAACATCAGATTATCGCAAGATAATATCCAGCACATCCCCATCTTTTACGCCATAGGTTCTTTTGACATTTTCTTCTGCAATTAATTCAATTTGATTGTTATGATGGGTTCGATCAGGATGAATTAAAGCTGAGGGTATTTTTTGATTTTTTATTAACAGGTAAGTTGGCCAAACAAAAACTTTACCAAATCTTCGTCCGTCTTCAGTAAATTCTTTGATAAACTTTGAGGGACTGCGTAGTATTCGTTCAAAGTTCCTCAAACTAGAATCTTCTAATAATTGCAAGTTTAAAGTACCAGTGAAAGGTTCAAAACCCAGGAGTGAAGTAAATTGGTTTTTATACACTTTTTGGCTCATGTAATATGCCCCTTCACCCATTCCTGTGCATACTGTTCCTTTTAATGTTATCTTCTCAGTTAGCTCTCGTCCCTCCGCAGTTAATATCATCCATAGATCTGTAAACACCCGTTCAAGTGATGCTATTCCTTTTGGGGTGATCTTAATTGTATTACCTCGCTGTTTGTAATTTCGTACGATAAGGTCTGCATTTTCCATTTTTGTTAGTTTTCGTGAAACACTTTGCTGGGAAATACCTACTTTTTTTCCTAATTCACTAGTGGTACTGAAAACTGGACGACGAGTGCCCCCCATCTTACCTATTGCAATTAGTAGATTTAGATAATCAACAATCTCAATATTTTCTTTCTTTTTGCTTTTTATCATGACATTCATATAAATAGTCCTCATACTCATAAATATTAGTTTTATCTGTTTTAGGGTAATTACTTGTTACAAGCTTTAGCAAATAAATAAAACATGGAAACAGCTTTTTTTTCACAGAACAATAAAATCTTTAAAAAAAGAAACCCTATTATTTTTATAACTCCAGTTGAAAAGAGAAAATGACATTGCAAAGGGCGCATAGCTCAGCAAGGTAGAGCGGCGGGCTCTTAACGGTTAGTATAATTATTTAATCTGAAGAAACCCGTTGGTCGGGGGTTCAAGTCCCTCTGCGCCCGTTAATAACCGTTTCTTTTGTCTCTTTCTTATTTCTATCTTGCATGAAGTATATATATTATTTTTTGACACAATAAGATAAAGAATAAGATGAATGTAGGTCTGTTACAAACAAGGAAATATATTCGGAGAGTCGGGCCAATACAAAGTCAACAACCAATATTAGGAGTCGGTGTTCCCCTCAAAGATGCTGAAGTAGCTCGTCTCCGTTTGATTAAATCTAATCTCATTTATTTTCATAAGAAGCCAATTAAGACACAAGATTTTGTATATTTCCCTATCACTGATCCTAAACAAATTCCTAAACTTTTAAGTGATTTTTCTTTCAAATTTCAAGTATGGGAATTTCCAAGTCGTTCAGAACATGAACCAATTATTGAGACCCTTCGAGAAGAATTTCCAAATGTAGATTGGGAGGTAATCTCTCTGAAGTTCGACCAATTGGGAGAAATTGCAGTCTTGAAGCTGGACCCATCCTGTACTTCTCTTTCATTTCGTCAGCGAGTGGGTGAATTAATTTTATCTCGATCATCCCGACTTAAGACTGTAGTGAATAAAAGTGATTTTATTAAAGGAGCTGAACGGGTATATCCTATAGAGTATCTTGCAGGAGAGAAGGTCTGGCAAAGTTGGCATCAGGAATATGGGGTATTTATTTTTGTAGATCTTGAACGAGCGTATTTCAACCCACGTTTAGCTGAAGAGCATCATCGTGTTGCCATGTCCGTTATCTCAGGTGACATCATTCTTGATATGTTTACTGGTGTAGGATCTTTTGCATTACATTGTGCAAAAGAATCTCCTTGTACAATAGTTGCCATCGATATCAATCCCCATGCAATACATGCATTACAAAGAAGTATTAAGAGAAATAAGCTACGGGGAAATATTCATCCTATTATCGGGGATTCTCGAAATATTTTGAAATTAAAAGGTTATTTTAATCGAATAATCATAAATCTCCCCCAAGAGTCAGTGAAGCATCTTCCTTATGCTGCTAGATTACTGAAAAAAGGAGGAATAATTACTTTCTATCAATTTATTTCAAAATCTGAGAAACCTGAAGAACAAATTCGTAATTTAATCTCGACAGAACTAGCAAACATCAATTCTTATAAAGAACTATATATTAAAATAGGCAGAGCGGTTTCACCCTCTCGAGTTCAAGTGAATGTAGATTTACAGCTGGTCTAAAAGGAATTCTTTAATTGATTTCACATAAATATGAGGGAAATTAAAATGACAGATTATAAGGCGAGAAAAGAACAATTAATTGATCATTACCGGCGAAGAGGGTACGTTAAAGACGAGAAAGCCTTTGATGCTTTCCTACAAGTTCCACGTGAGAAATTTATTCCAGAAAAAATGTCCTCCTCAGCATACTTAGACCATCCATTACCATTGATGAATACAGGGCAAACAATCTCTGCTCCCCACATGACCATTATGATTTTGGATTACCTCGAACTAGCTCCTGGTCAAAGAATCCTTGAGATAGGAGCAGGATCTGGTTACCAGGCTGCATTAATCGCAGCAATTGTAGCTGCTGATGAAGCTCCTGGTCATGTTTACTCGATAGAAATTGTACCTAAATTAGTGGAGTTTGCTAGGAAGAACCTTACTCAAGCTGGGTTTAATCAAGCAGTTACTGTCATTGAAGGCGATGGTACATTAGGCTATGAAGAGGAAGCGCCTTATGATCGGGTTATTTTAACAGCTGCTGGACCAACTGTTCCTCCTCCTTTAATAAAGCAACTACGGGTTAATGGAACGTTAGTAATGCCTATAGGTCGACCAGGATTATGGCAACAGATGAATCGGTATCGGAAAGTCAGTGATACTGAAATAGTTGAAGAAAGATTGTCATCAGTTGCCTTCGTACCATTAAGAGGCAAATATGGCGTTTAAAGCAGAATAAACCTAAAAAAATTTGTCAAGAGCCAGCTGATCGGTTTTTTGTTTGATTTTACGTCTTTTCGAGACCATTCTTTCAAGTTGTCTTTCAATTCTTTCGTTACTGAAGTCCCGTTCTTCTACGAGAAACTCCTTAATTTTAGAAATCTGTGGCTTTCGGAAAGTGAATTTAATATCTTCATCTACTTCGGGAGATCTAAAATAATCTAATAATCCTGTTGGAGGATGTGGAAAAACTTCATTGATGGAATATTTTGAATCTAGATATTCGAGGAGGGAATTTGGCGTTCTATATTTATGAATTAATTTTAAAGCAGTTTTTGGTCCAATTCCTTTTATCCCTCCAGGATTATAATCAGTTCCAACAAGAAGCCCAAGCATAATTAATTGGTCTCTATTATCTAACTGTAATTCTTCAAGTAGTGCCTTAAAATTTACCTTTTCTGGAGTTAATTCAAAGCTTTCTTGTTTCGTTGCTACCCTTCTCCTTGTCACAGTTAAATTACGGATAACTTCAGGGCTCCCAAATAAAAAAGAATCGTAATCTTGAGAAGCCATTGCGTCAAGTATTCCCTTTTGTACCATATAGGCCCCTTGGGCTTCAGCCTCTGAAGCAGCTTGAAGTGAAGGAATCCCAAAATATTCGATAAGTCGTTTTGAATCATCAATTATTTGAGGGGTAATTTTAGAAGTCACTGCGGCAAATTTCATTGCACTCTCAAGATCTCCCATGGCCAGAGCTTCTTCGCGTTTTAATGCAGCTTCTTCTTTCCGACCTTTTCTGATTTCGATCTCTTTTTCTTTGAAAACTGGAGGTTTACCATCAAAAATAAAAACAGGGCGAATATTATAAGGTAAAAGATTCGTCATTCTATAAAAGAGACCAGAGAGATGACTAGTAACATTGCCATCCGCATCAGTAAGAAATCCCCCTCCAGTTTGTCTGTACCGGATAGGGGCTAAAAAGGCATAAATCATATTATAAGCATCGATTCCGATCCTTTTTCCATGTAAATCGGAATATTCAATCTTAACACGACATTTAGTTAACAATTTTCCAATTTGAGTGCCCATTTCGCAATGATCCTTCTTTTTTAGATTATTGTTGTCACTTAAAGAAAATTACTTCTTCTTGATAGTGGAAGATACAATTTGCGAAAAGCAATAAATTATAAATTCCTTTTCCTAAAAAGGCAATGTAGGTTAGAACAGGAATAAATCTTTCAATCAGTGGTAGAACGCCTCTAATAACCGTAGAAAGGGTCGGTGGTCTAGCCTGGTTATGACACTTGGCTTACACCCAAGAAGTCAGCAGTTCAAATCTGCTCCGACCCACTAACCTTAACTAATATCTGAGTTCTTAACAATGACTGGTGACCTATTACATCTTATTCGGGATGCAGAAAAAAAGGCTGAAAATATAATCAATGAAGCTACTCTTGAAGCTCAAAAGATTATTGATAAGGCCCGTTCAGAAGCCAAAGAGATACTCAAACAAGCAGGTACAACAAAATCAGACGTAGAGACTGATCAACTAAAAAAGATTCATGAGAATTATCAAGCTAAAATTAAGGAGCTTGAAGCTCAAACAAAAAACCGTAAAAAGGAGTTAGAAGAACAAGCTTCCAAAAATAAAGAAAAAGCGATTGATATTGTAATTCGCGCCATTCTTGAAGAGTAATGAGGTGAAAGGGTATCTATATAACTGCTATTGGCGATCCTGAAACATGTAATTGGCTTAAATTAGCCGGGATAGGAGAAGTCTATCCTTTAGAGGAAGATCATGAAAACCCTTACAAAATTTTATCTAGTTTATGGTTACGGAAGGACATTAGTATTATCTTGATTACTCCTGACATTGCTGAACGTTATCACCAAGAAATTACTGAATTTATAGCAAAAAATCCTTTCCCTATCATAATGGAATTACCAATAAAACAAAAAGACGCCAAAGATCCCCTTGCAGAACTAATTCGCCAAGCAGTAGGCATAAACCTGGAATTATAGAAAGCATAGCGGGGGTTTCCCAGCCAGGTCAAAGGAGCTGGACTTAGGATCCAGTCGCATAGGCGTTCGTGAGTTCAAATCTCACCCCCCGCATGTATGAAATAAACAAAAGCAACCTTGGGAAAATAAATTAATATTATATATGATTTTATCTCAATTACAATTATAATGATCCATGGGAGAGGATCTTACAAAAAATTAGGTAATAAAAATGGTTGAAATTGAAGAAATGTTTTCAGAAATACGGGAAAAGATGGAACTTGATAACGAGGCGCGAGAGGAACTAATAAAATTAGGACGATTGGCAATTCGTAATTCATCAATTGCTATTCGACATTTACATCGGAAAGAAATGAGTACAGCGATTAAAATGATTGAGAAAAATAGTACTTTGATTGCTAGGATTAATGATCTTGCTCAACGAATGAATCCATCCCCTTTTGGTATGCTTTTATCCTGTAATCAAGAGTATGCAGAATCAGTTTTTCTTTGCTCTTTTCTTCAGAAAAAACCTTTCCCCAGTTATCTCGACTTGAAAATACCTTATTTGGCTTATCTTCATGGCATTCCTGATTTTATTGGTGAACTGCGCAGAGTAGCTCTTGATTCTCTTAGAAAAAAGGAGAAAGAGACTGCAATTGAAGCACTTGATATGATGGATGAGCTCTATTCGCATTTAATTACATTAGATTACCCTGATGGATTAACATTCAATCTAAGAAAAAAGACCGATTTTGTACGAAACATAACAGAAAAAACCCGAGGGGATGTCATTCTCTCTCTTGACAGATTAGATCTTGTAACAACATTTGATAAGATGCTTAAAAACCAGTAGATATTATTATTTGATTATATTTTAGACAAGAAAGAGCATAATAAGGCATATAATTATTCTTCCTGCTGTTTTAACATTCGATAGCTCAATATTGGATTCCTAGCTGCTTTCACATCATCGATACGCCTTACTGAAGTGTTGCAAGGAGCTTCCAAGATCTGGTTTCGTTCTTCTTCTTGATCTGAATACACCAATCGGGAAATATCCTTTAAAATTTGTATAAAGTCATCTAACATCTTTTTAGGTTCTGTCTCAGTTGGTTCAATCATTAATGCTTCAGGTACGATTAGAGGAAAATATACAGTAGGAGGATGAAAACCTCTATCAATGATGAATTTTGAAATATCAAGGGCTGAAATGTTTGTGTCTCTAAGAATCTGTTTCGATGACAATACAAATTCATGCATACAGAAAGAATCTTTGCCATAGGGAACTGAAAATCCTTTTATCGTTTGACATAGACTTTTCATATAATTTGCGTTTAAGACTGCCATTTCTGAGACCGCTTTTAATCCTTCATTGCCTAATCTGAGAATATAAGTAAATGCTCGAAGTATGATTGAGAAATTACCAAAATAACTCCTGACTTTACCAATTGAGAATGGATGATCGTATTGGAAAAAGTATGTTTGGGTATCAGGATCAAAATCTACTGTTGGTACGGGTAAAAATGGTTCTAATCGTGTTATGACTCCAACAGGCCCTGCACCTGGTCCACCACCACCGTGCGGAGTGGCAAAAGTTTTATGAAGATTAAAATGGACAATATCAAATCCCATATCTCCCGGTCGTACTTTGCCCATTATGGCGTTGAAGTTTGCCCCATCATAGTATGCAAGACCATCAACATCATGGATAATCTTTATTATGTCTTCAATATTCTGTTCAAAGATACCTAGGGTGTTGGGATTCGTAAGCATCATACCTGCAGTTCTATCAGTAACAGCTGACCGTAATGCTTCTAGGTCAACACAACCATCTTCATTAGATGGTATGATTACTGTTTTAAACCCACACATCGTGGCCGTAGCGGGATTCGTCCCATGTGCACTATCTGGAATAATTATTTCTGTTTTCTTTTCTAAATTTCCCTGTGACTCGTGGTATTTACGGACAATCATTATACCAGTATATTCTCCATGAGCTCCTGCGGCTGGTTGAAGTGTTACTTTACTCATTCCTGAGAGTTCAGCTAGCCATTTTGCTAATTTAAACATGATTTGGAGTGATCCTTGTACAGTGCTAGGATCCTGATATGGGTGAATATTTTGTGCTTCTGGGAAGGTGGTGACAAAATCACAAATCTTAGGATTATATTTCATTGTACAACTGCCTAAGGGATAGAATCCTGTATCAACTCCATAATTCATTTGAGAAAGCCTTGTAAAATGTCGAACTACCGAGAGTTCACTTACTTCTGGAAGATCTAACCGTTTTTTACGCATAAGATCCGGGTGAATTCTTTGTTTTGACTGACTAAGTAGAGATTTTTCTTTATCAGATAATTCAGCCACTTCATACCCTATTCTTCCTGGAATCGATAGTTCAAATATCAAAGACTTTTCCCATGTTGTTTGTTTGAACATTTTGTTACCCTCCATGTTCTAAGATGAATTCTCGAATTTTTTGAGTGAATTGGTCAATATCAGAAATTTTTGTCGTCTCTGTGACTGCTGTAAGAAAACATTGTTTTAATTCTGGAAAATATGGTTGTAATGATAAACCTCCTTGAATATTGTTATTTTGAAGGAAGATCTCGAGATCATTTGAGGAAAATTTTGAATTTAACTGAAAAATAAATTCCTTGAAAGGTACTCCTGAAAAATAAGGGGATTTAATGCCATCAATAGAGTGTAATTCCTCCAATAAGTATGTCGTGCGAGACATGCAGAGTTCTGCCAATCGTTCTAATCCTATTGGCCCAAGTAAACTTAAATATATAGTCGAAGCCAATGCACATAAAGCATTGTTTGTGCAAATGTTAGAAGTCGCTTTTTCACGGCGAATATGTTGTTCTCGCGTTTGAAGTGTCATTGTAAAAGCTCTATTTGCGGATTTCACTTCTGTTGTAATACCAATAATCCTTCCAGGTACGGCTCGTGAAAGTTTTCGGTCATTTTTTACAGCAAAAATACCTAGTAATGGACCTCCAAAATTCATAGGTAATCCAATCGATTGTCCTTCTCCAATAGCAATATCAGCTCCATAATCACCAGGTGACTTCAGAATTCCTAAGGAAATTGGATCAAAACCTATTACAAAAATTCCTTTCAAGTCATGAGTAATTTTCCCAATTTCTTGAACACCCTCTTCTATAATTCCCCAGAAATTAGGATTCTCGATATAAATACCAGAGATTTGATTTTTATGAGATTTAGTCAGTTCTGATATTGCATATAGATCAGCTTTCCCTGTTTCTTTGTCGAAAGGGTATGTTTTAATGGAGATCCCTGCTCCTTGAGTATAAGTTAGAAGAGTCTGAAATTTTTCAGGTTGAAGGTAAGAAGGAACAAGAAAGATCTCTTTTCTTGTCACTCGGGTACACATTAAGGCTGCTTCTCCTAAAGCTGTAGCCATGTCATACATAGACGAGTTTACAAGATCCAATTTTGTGATTTCAGCTATCAATGATTGATATTCCCATAATGCCTGAAGCATCCCTTGAGAAATTTCAGGAGCATACGGTGTGTAGGCCGTATAGAATTCTGAGCGACTTAAAAGTGTTTGAATAACGGTGGGAATGAAATGTTGATAAATTCCTGCTCCTAAAAATGAAGAGATTTCATCTACAGTCTTGTTTTTTCTAAGTGCTTTTTTAACAATAGATAGCGTTTCTTGCTCAGAATGAGTAGGGGGAAGATTCAGTTTTCTTGTGAGGCGTAATTTTTCTGGAATGCTGGAAAAGAGTTCGCTAATCGTCGAAACACCAATTGATTCGAGCATTGTTTCAATTTGAGTTTCAGTCTGAGGCAAATAAGGATGAATAAAACGTTGGGAGGATGTCATAGTAATTTTCATCTTCTAATGACACTGAATTCATACAACTGCAAACTAGTACCTTCTCTGTTTTAAACTATTCGGCAAATGGATCGAATTTAGCCATCAATTCCAAATTAAGGAGAGGTTTAAAGAATTAAGAGCTTTAATTTTATTACATCATCCAAAAAAGAAAAAACAATGCCAGAAGAATTATTTCTTGTATTCTTATTTACTTCTATAATGAAATTTTTAGGGTTATGAATTCAATCCTTTTTAGATTCATTCCTATAAATACCGAATGCGTCTTAAAACGATGATACTCACACCAAAAAATACTAAGGGAAGTAAGTAACCAATAATTGAAAGAATCGGTATGATTGGGATTTTAAATGAGCCAAAATCTATCTCATTTATTTCTCCCTTAGGAATAGGAAGCAGTGATTCTGTTGTTGTAATTAATTGTTTCCCCCTTAAACCAATGCTTTCTGTATTTGATAAAACCCATCCTGTGATTCCATTTTCTAATCGAAAGGAAGCATTTACAGCCTCTAATGTAACAGATTTTGTTTCAGCAGAAGTAACGTTGTATATAACTGAAAAGCGTATACTTTCATCAATTCTAAGTTTACCAAAATTATAGTCAAATTCTTCTGAATTATCTTTGATTTCAAGATCAAGATCTGGTTCTGAACTAGATAAGAACTCAACCTCTTCAGGAATTTTTACTTTTATTGAGACATCAAGAACATCTTTGAAACCATATACATTGTAAATTGTGAGACTCACAGTGAATTGCTCAGCTTGGTATGCTGTAAGAGTATTTATTACTTGATGGATCTGAAGAACATCAATTGCTCCTCCTGAAGAATGACTGCTAGATTGAATAGTAGAGCTGCACAATATACATATTATTAGAATTGAAACAGCTACTCCATGTCGTTGCATTCTAATACTCCGAATCATTCATACTTCACCAAACCAGGAGGATTTTCCTTACAATAGAGTTGCTAAGATTAGATAAAATCGTAATAAATATGGTTTTACAACTATTCATCCTACTTATTATTCAATTTTAGTAAGTTTCGAGATCAATCTCTTTCGGATTCTCTGATTTTATAGAATCTCTCTAGAGTATGAGGATAGTGTGTCTCCCTCACCATGGAAAAAAACGCTATCTTACAATCTTAGTTAAAAAATGCGAAATTAGTATGCAACAGCTGTTCCTTGAAGAGCAATGCGAGTAGCCAATTGGAACAATTCTTCAACATTCTTCCCTTTTAAGGCACTCGTTTCAAAATAATGAACTGAGAATTCCTGAGCAAGACTTATTGCTTCTTCCTTTGAGACCTCTCGCTTTTGAAGGTCAGTTTTGTTACCTACAAGTATAAATGGAGTGTTCGGGCTATGATCCTTTAACTCTCGGATCCAATGTTTAACATCAAAGAAGGATCCACGGTTTTGAAGGTCAAATACGATTAAAGCGACTCGCGCTCCATAATAAAAACCAGGCCGCACGCATCCAAAACGTTGTTGTCCAGCTAAATCCCATAAAACAAGCTTTACGGATGTTCCTTTTAAGTCAGTTTCGTGAACCTCAATATTAAGACCAACAGTAAGATCATAAGTTCCTGGGATCCTTTGGGTACACAAATGAGAACATAATGAAGTTTTCCCGACCCTTCCGTCTCCTAAGAGTACTAATTTCGCAGTGAAATCTTGAACTGCCAATGAGCTTTCTCCTACAATATTGTATAGTTTGGTCAATAATTGTAGGTAAAGAATTAAAGAAGACATGATATTGCGATAATATGCCATGTTCTTAATAAAAGGGTTGAATATAATATGGAAATGATTTGAGTACGTTATCATCAGTTATAAGCAACCACGAAATAGTTGGTCACAAATTTTGCCTTCTCATGAACAGATATTTTCACAAGCCAAGAACTCTTTTTCTGCTAGTCATTTCTTAGTTGGATTTGGTAAGTGTGAACGTTTGCATGGTCACAATTATTCCGTAACTGTTAAAATCCAATATAAACAAGAGAAATTCTTAGATTTTAAAGCTGTAAATGATGTTATAAAGCATGAACTCCAACTCTTAAATCAAAAAATCCTTCTTCCTGCAAAATCATCAAATGTAAGCATTCAATCAGAATTGAAAGAGAAGAACTGGCAAGTTACTGTAAATAATAAAATGTATTCTTTTCCCAAACAAGATGTTTTAATATTGGATGGAATAGAGCAGACTACAGCAGAAAGCTTAGCTTTCTATTTACATAAAAAAATCAGTTCTTGGTTACAGAAAAACAGTCCTGATTTAATCTCTATTCTAGATATCATTATTACAGAAAATTTTGGTAATCAAGCTAAATATTCTGCTCCCGTATAGATAGTATCACGAGGTAACTATTAATCCCATCGTCTTCCTGTAACAACTAAATATAATATAATGAGAATTCCGATGAGTAGGAAACCTCCCAATGCAATTAAAAGCCCTAAACTTAAAAGAGTTAGTATAATTGTTATAAGATCCATATGGTATGTTCCCCTGAAAAAGAGATCAGAGCGACTAAATTCTTTCTGTTGAGAAATTAGTTTTCTACATATATAAGATTTACTAGATTAATTTTCAATACAATTATTTTTAAGGTGTGTCCCGTATTGGTTATAATCTCATGAATCTTCAATAATGCTTATCTTTATCTTCAAATTACTGTTGGGCGAGGAGATCAGAAGATACGAGAAGCATTAAAACATTATTGAATTCTTCTCAAATATTATTATTTCTATTGACGATAATTTTAAATTTCCATTCCCTAATGAAATTATATACAATATCTATGACTTTTTGGTGACCTGATATAGGTGTATATTGAGTGTGTTTAAAAAACGTATCAATTATAAGTTAATCATAGTTCAACATTTATCAATTTCTTCTCCAGTCTCTAGATCTGTAATTCTACATTTAATGATTTGCTCTTCGTACTTTTCTAGGTCAGAGATAGAGTATTCTTTCAACTGTAGGAGATCCCCCTTAGTGATAACATCGGTAGAGGATATTTCTTCATCGAATTTTGTTGGCTTGATTTGGATCACCCAAGCTCTGTAACAATTCTCATTTATTAACGTAGGGTTGTCTAGAACTGCTGTGTTTGCTTCAACAAGGACAGCAGATAAAGGTAGACGGAGTGGACCAATCCACTTATCACTTTCAACAGTTCCAAAAGCAGCCCCCTGAGGGAATTCTCGTCCAAGGGGACGGGTTCGTATATGAAGAAGTGGTCCTGCTTGTTGTTGGCCAAAAGAATCGAATCCTACTTCAAAGATAGAGTTAATGGGTTTGAACCAAATATGGCCTGGATCACCAGCGTAATAATAGCGATCTAGTGGAAAAAAGTACGTCCCTGTTATTTCCTGCTGTGTTTCTTTGTCATACTTTGTTGTTATAATTTCTAACTGATTTTCACCCAAATAACTCACCAGAGAAATTGATTGAATTTAAATCAAAAATATCTTTAATAAGATGTTCGATATCCTTTAATCCTTTTTTTGAGGAGTCATATAAGTCAACTTGAATAAGCCCTTCGGTATAACATGTGAGACGAACATCTTTAGATCGAAAGACAGTTATGTTAGGAGTAGTAGCTAGTATTTGATAATGCTTTTTTTCCAATATTTCTTGAATTGAATGCATGTGGAAAGGTTTTGAGGAATTAAAATAAACATTCCAACGCTGCGAATTATTGGAACAGCGATTAACTGAAAAATTAGGTATGGCCATTATTTTTCCTCGACTGGTAAATCCCCCGAAGTTTTTACAATGCTCTTAGGAAGTTAGGTGTCACTCTTTAACAATCTACCTTTTTAATGTTTCACTATTCATTTATTTTCATGAATTTATCAACAACGTTTATCAACCTATTTTTCAGTTTTCAAAACATAAGTGCCTTATGTATGACTCACTAGTTGTTGCTTAGTATTAATAATTGATGAACAAGATCCTACTTGGATATGGTTCCAACATGAAAGCGGTTTGTCTTATTTCTGGTGGGATAGATAGTCCAGTCGCAGCCCAAATTGCTATCTTAAATGGATTTCAGCCGTTCCTGCTGCATTACCATAATTTTCCGTTTCACTCTCTTGGAACTTTAGAAAAAGTCGTAACCATTGGTAATAAGATAGCAGAACGTAATTCAAAGGTTCTTGTTTCTTTAGCTATAATCTCTCATGGAAAAACACAGGAAATAATTTTGAATAATCTTGAGGGAAGAGAACTTCGCCAAACATGCCTACTTTGTCGAATACAGATGTTTGTAAAAGCTGAAATGTACGCTCAACAGATAAAGGCTGATATCATTGTCACAGGCGAAATTCTAGGTGAACAAGCGAGTCAAACATTAGATAATTTACCTATTGTTATTTCTAAAATTAAGATACCTACGTTTAGACCCTTAATAGGATATAATAAAGAAGAAGTTATCCTCCTCTCTAAAAAATGGGGCCTTTACAGCCTTTCGATCCTTCCAGGAGGTTGTTGTAGTATTAATCCTAAATATCCTGAAACGAAAGGACGGTTAGAAGAGATTGAAGACATTTTCAACCAAATGCTTGAATCCATTGAAGTCACTGCTCAAGAAGAACTGGATTCCCTTCAAACTTTTTCCCTTCCAGTTGACATCGAAACAGTACTCAAAAACATTGAAATCTAATCCATTTTTCTATCAAGGATTTACTATTATAAATTAATGCTTTCATAGAGTCAATAAAATTGGAATCGATATTAAAATCATATGAATTAACATGTAGTACTCTGTTCTGATTTAGCGTGACAATTCATACTAATAAGTACCAATCAAGCCTAAAATTTAATTACTAGTATATATAAGACTTGGTTTCGATTCAAATGAAAATCCTTGTTACAGGAGCCACTGGATTTATTGGTAATGCGTTTATACAGGCGTTAATTGCCAAAAAGGGTGAATATGATATCTATTGTGCTATTCGAAAAACTTCTAAAAAAGAGGATTTAGAGAAACTAGATGTAAAATTTGTCAATTTTGATTTGATAGATTACAGAACTTTCAGTCTTGCTGTTAAGGGAAAAGACATCGTGCTTCATTTCGCAGCGAATTATAATTTTGAGGCTTCAGAAGAATCTCTTTTTAAACAGAATGTTGAGGCCACAAAAAAGCTTGCAGAAGCCTGCTTAGAAGCAAAAGTAAAGCATTTTATATATTGTTCTTCTACGGAAGCACTAGGTATCGTCGTAAATGGCACAGAAGAATCCAACTATAATCCTGATGAGGTTTATGGACGTAGTAAGATGGAAGCCGAAAAAGCATTGCTTAGCTTACAAAATGAACACGGTCTTCCACTCACTATAGTTAGACCAAGTGGAGTCTATGGTCCTGGTGATTATTACGTATTTACAGAGATAATTGAGTCAATGGAAAGAAGCATAATAAGGAGAATATTTCCTGGTTCACCTAAAGGTACTATTCACTTTACATACATTGATGATGTTGTTCAGGGATTTATCAAAATCGTAGAAAATCCAAATAAGGCCATTGGAGAAATTTTTATCTTAGCATCTGATGAACCTCAGGTTTGGAGAGAATTATTTGAGGTTATCGCTGTTGAACTTGGTAATAAATCACCACGATTTATCCCTCATTTTCCAATGATTATAGCTAGAATTTTTTGGCCTCTAATAATGAACTTCTACAAACGAAAAGGTCTAGGATATCCATATATTTCCAATGCAATAAAAAAAATCCAGACTAGCAGAAACTATGCAAATACCAAAGCAAAAAAAATACTAGGTTTCAATCCAACTGTAGATTATGAATCTGGTGTTGAAAAAACGGTAATGTGGATGAGAGAACAGGGATTATTAACAGATAAACCTTAACTATGTGAGTTCAGATTTTTCCATTGGAGATTGAAAACTGAATGCTTACTCTTCTCCATTTCTTTTGTAACTACTGATCAATGCGATTTTTAAGCTTCTGAATATAATTACTAGCTTCCTGGTGAAATTGGCTGAAATCTATTCTCTTAAATTTTTTATCACAAAACACTAATTCCCCATCAATAATAACGTCGGAAACATCTGTTCCTTTTGTCGAGTACACCAATTGTGAAACCTCATTCCAAGTGGGAATTAAATGAGGCGAGCGAAAGTCTACCAAAATAATATCCGCTTTCTTACCTACTTCCAAAGACCCAATTGAATCATCCCAATGAATTGCTCTAGCAGAACCCCTAGTACCGAGCCACAAGGATTGATAAGCTGGTAAGGCTTGTGGATTATATCCAGCATGGACTTTTTGTAATAACGACCCAATTTTCACAGTTTCAAACATATCCAGAGTATTATTCGAACTACTGCTGTCAGTACCAAACCCTACTGTAACATCAGATTGAATCAAAGTATATATGGGAGCAATTCCAGATGATAGCTTTAAATTGCTAACTGGACAACTAGCAACACGAGCATCATCTTTCTTCAATACATTTATGTCTTTTTCTGATGCCCAGACCCCATGGGCTATACAGGCATCTTTCAAAATCCCACAGTCATGAAAATATTGAATAGGGGATTCTACCTTTTCAGCAATTAATTCAAAGCCCGATTCTTTTAAATAATCACGAGTTTGCTGGGTTTCAAATTTAGTTTCAGCAGCATGCGTGTGTAAAAATGGTGGATGTTCATATTTTTCTTGATACTCATTTTTTAGCTCAAGTAATTGTTGTAAAAAGTCATAATCGACAGTATAGGCGGAATGAGGATCTATAGAACAACGAATACGGTCATTACTTGATGTGTGGAATTTCCTGATGACATTTTGAGTCTCACGATAGTCATCCTTCTTTCTCCAAGAAAAACAAACATGACCCACAACAGCTCGCAATCCTATTTCAGTTAGAACTTTAACCTCAAGTTCGCTATGATGGTACATGCTATTGAGAGTTGTGGTTCCTGAAGCCAAAGCTTCAAGGGCTCCCAACCGCGCGCCAAATTCAATATCTTCAAGTGTCATTTTTGATTCAAAT
>JAHQWW010000123.1 GCA_029856365.1 Candidatus Hodarchaeota archaeon | reverse complement strand
CGCTCGTGAAAACCTCGGATGGGGGCCTTGTGTTGATTGGAACCACCAATCTGCTAGAAGACTTTAATTACGATTACTTAGTAATGAAGCTTGGGGGAAAACTGCACTCGGACACCTTACCTCCTCCCCAATCGTCCCAAATAGCGTTCATTGGTTCTCCCCTCGTCCTGCTAGGAGTAATCACCCTCATGTTACTTAGGAGACGGAAGAGCGTGTAGTTCGTGTATATCACCTCCTGTGTTGGTATGTTCCCTTTATACCTATTAATTTTCTGTAGGTGAGGAGGAGATACAAATTCACAATTGAATCTGAAGGGGATTAGAAACAGAAAGAGTCGATTCCGGAGTCAAAGCGACACATTTCCTTAAAGGCAACAAGTGAAACACGATGTGGAATCCCCCTGAAAATAGACCCGCCTTTGGCACAATCTGCTTCTAGATATTATTGATAGCCAACAAGAGGAGCAAATTACGATTAAGGACTAAACAAATCAATATATAGGTTCAATTGATATTGTTGGATAATTCTTTTGATCAAGTTGATATACTAGGATAAAAATAAACTTCATAATTGTATTCATTACTGTACTTTGAGTTTTAGTTGTATAAACAGATGTAAAGGTGTTGGAATCAAGATTTTAAAGCTCGTGCTATGAGAGCAGCTTCTAAAAGAAATAATAGTTATTAACATAAACCACAGAAATTTTTTATTCATCACCCCCTCTTTCCACCTGATAAATTAACATCTTTTCAATAATTCAAAATGATAATTATCCAATGATCACTGACAACTAGTGAATATACAATAACCACTGTTTCTTCATAGAATTGTATTTATCGCTGAAATATTAGGTTATCTTTGAAAACAGAAGTATTCCTTCGTTATTTCTTAAATACGTGTATTTTAATTTTTCAACTTTCTCAATAATGTTTTTTTGGGAGGATTTGATAGATATTATTCCATTTGGACGTAAAATTCGATATAATTCAATCAGTGTTTCATTGAAAAGTGAATTATTACGAATTATTCTTGGGACTCCAAAGAGAAAAGCTAGATCAAGACTCTCTTCAGGAAATCCTGTATTGGTGATGTTTGCTAAAATAGGTTCAATATTAGTTATTTTTTCTGTTTTGATCTTTGTTTGAACTCTTTCAATGGCTAGAGGATGAACGTCTAACGCATACACTTTTCCTGTTTCAGTCACAATTCGTGCAGCTGGTATTGTAAAAAATCCAGGTCCACATCCCACTTCCAACACTTTCTGTCCTGATCTGAGTCCTGCATTTTCTAGTGTTTGGTAGGGGTCAGAAAACCTTCTTCTGAGAGCATTATCATGAATAAACGCCATGATCTTAAATGCCCAATTTGGGCCTACTTTACTACTCATTTATATCACCATTTTTTGTCCCTTTTTCAGAAAGCCCTTGATCATTCTCCATCTATCTTTAAGAGGCTTTTTCCTTGATAAAAATCGAAATTGATCAATGATTCCAGGTACTAGAACGGCAAAAAGTATGAAAGCGAGAATTCCTCCTAAAGCAAATAATAATGTCGTTACATCACCAATAGGGGGGCTTAATATATGAACTTGAGTGGAACACGAACTCTTAGGTACTATTGTATCTCCATATGCTAAACATGCTGTTAAAATATATTCTCCAAATTCATTGGTAAATGAAATATGATCTGTGACATTTGAGACTGCAGGAATCATATCTAAAGACTTGTTTATAGTCTTATTAACTGGTTCTTCACCACGTGCATCTGTAATTTCCGTAAGAACGATAATAAGTCGAAAACCAGATAATGACATATCATCTTTGTTCTCAATAATTACTGTGAGATTAATGAGTTTTCCCTCTTCAAGCTGTTGGTCAGGGAAGATGATTTCCCGAATTCTAACTGCTGGACTTATATAGTTATTTTGTGAAAGGTGAGATAAACTAGAATGAAAACAAGTCTGACAATATGATTCAGTATCGATTGATCCTTTCACAACAACAAAGGGAACCAATAATAAAAGTGTTACACTTAGAATTAATATATATAAACTCAATCGACATTCTCTAGTTTTTTTCTCAATTTTCATTTTTTATATCTCCTTACGTGATGTAAATAACCAGGCACCAGCAAAAGAGATGATAGTGTAGATGAGGCAGATTCTAATTCCTAAATAGAAATCAATATCATCAGGAGAACGAAGATGACGTGGGCCAAATATATCCGAAGGAAACCGAAATAATTTAATGATGAAAGCAGAATAATTGGTTAAAATCCAAGAACTATCGAAATCTATCATAAGTAGTAGTGTATTAAGGGTTGGGAAAAGTAAGAAAAAGAAAAAGAATGTTAATGCCATACTTATTGCAGGATTTCTTATCAAGGCACTTAAGAAAAAAGTAATTGATAATAATGCCCCCATATATAAGAAAGAAAACAAAATGGATTTTAACATATCAACAGTTAAAGCATTAACGTCATAAATAAGAACAGTCTCCGTACCAGTGATCAAATAATATATAAGGATCACACCCCAAGAGGTGAGTAATTGCATTATGAATTTTCCAAATAGAATTACAGATCGTCGTTGGGGTAATGGATAAATTAGAAGGGTTGTTTTTTTATGGTGTTCCCCATTAATAGCATCAGCTCCGAAAAAGATAGCATTTAATAACAAAATATAATTTATAAGTCCCGTACTTGTCGCTAAGAACTCATTTGCCTCGGTAGGAAAATCACTCCCAGTTAATAATGGAACTAGGTAAAATAGGGAGGAAAGTGTAACAGAAATACCCGCAGCTACCAAGCTACGTTTTGATTTCCAATTTTTAAGGAATTCAAATCGAATATTCAACCATACATCATAATAATCTTGTTTCCATTCATTTAGAATAGTCATTAGATAACCTCCTTTCCAAATAGCTGTAAATATAGCTCCTCTAGCGTCATTAATCGGGGAGTAAAATAATAAAGGGGGAAATTGTATTTCAGCAGATCCTGGAGTATCTGATGAGTAGTGTCAAGACTACCTTGATATTCAATGAAGATACTGTGATCATATACAACATTGAGAACATTAGTAATTGAGTTTAAGTTTTTCTTTTCTTTCTCGGTTAAAGATCTAATAAATTTCAGTTCAATTATATTGGAGCTTAAGCGGCTCTTAAACTCTCTCATCTGCCTATCCTCAATTACGTTTCCATTTTTAAGGAATATTACCCTGTTACTTATTTCAGCAACTTCAGGAAGATTATGTGAACACATAAATACTGTTTTACCATCCTTGTTTAATGTTTTTATTAAATCTCGTATCTCTCGTATCCCCTTTGGGTCTAAACCATTAGTTGGTTCATCGAAAATGACAAGTTCTGGATCATGAACTAAAACTTGAGCTATTCCTAGACGACGACGCATACCTGTGCTAAATGTACCAATCGATCTATCCCTAACTTCTGTTAATTGGACTAGATCCAATATTTCTTTGATAGATTGATTCATTACCCCTTGTTCCATTCGATAGAGGCGGCAAATGTGTCGTAAAAGTTGATTCGGAGTAAGATTATCATAAAATCCTGGAAGTTCAATAAGCGCACCTATTCTTCGCATAATTTTCCGTTCTTGCCCCTTTAATTGTTCCGAAAATATAAAGACGTCTCCACTTGAAGGACGAAGCAAGTTCAAGAAGATTTGGATCGTAGTGGTTTTTCCAGCCCCATTTGGGCCTAAATAACCAACTGATTCCCCTGTACGAATGTTAAGATCCAAAGAATTTAGCGCTTGTACTCCTCCTGGAAAAATTTTAGCGAGATTAACAGTTTCTATTGCTGTTGTTACCATATTTTCACTTTCTAATTCTTTCTTTAATTATAATCTCCTCAATTTCTTCATTAAATCCTCTTTGGAGCATAATAAAGACGACGCATATCGTGTATGTTAGGAATTCTGGTAATTAGATTTGTATTACGTAGAATACGAAGAGCATTTCGAATTGTTCTCAGTGAATAACTAGTATTTTTCTCAATCTCACAGATTCTAACTTTTTTCTTCGATTCAATAATTCTGTAAATCTTCAGAGCAGATGGAGGCAAACTAACCAAAATATCTACATGATTCTGTTCTAACATTTTTTTCACCTAATTAATCATTAGACTTCCTGTCTAATTATAGATGAAATGTTTATCTTTATAAATTCTTCTACATGGGATAAAAAAATATACTTAGAGTAAAACTTTTAAATCATTAGTTTTACTATTTTATTGGAGACATTTTAATGGTAAATAATAGTATAACAGCATCTAGAGTAGCACATGGCAAAAAATTATCAAGAAGAGAACGTAAAATTCTAAAAACTCGTAATCTAATTCTTGAGTCAGCAAAACAATTATTTGAAAAAAATCAATACGAAGAAGTGAAAATGGAAGATATCTCAGAGTACGCGGATTTGAGTAGAGCTACCCTATACAACCATTTTGATAATAAAGAATCAATTTATTTTGAAATTGGGATTAAATGTCTAAAAGAGCTTACCGACAAACAAGAAGATCTGATGGGATCAGGTCATTCAGGATTAGAACAGATCATGATTTTAAGTGAAGATCTATTAAGAACCCAGATAGAAGCATCACTCATGCATGAAATTACTCGTCGTTATCTCCTAATAAATAATCAAGCAAAAATACCAGCACATGTTATTATAAGGGAACTAGAATCAGGAAAGAAGAAAATTAATGACTTAGACCAAACTTCAGCTGTTTTAGTAAGGTATTTAGAAGGAATGAGGAATTTTGAGAAGAATTGGGAAAAAGCAATCGAAAAAGGATTTTCTGATAAATCTATTGCACATACATTAAATCCAGATCAATTAGTTCATTTTATTTTTATGATGATTTCAGGGGTGATTGACAGGTTTAAATTGGAACAATATGCTTTAGCTAGAGTAAAATTAACTAAGGAGATTCTAATTTCATCAATCCTAGATTTAATTAGAAGAGATTTAACTCATACTTCCTAATTAACACCAAGAGCAACATAAATAGTAGATACAAGTTAAAAATGAGTGTGATGTAAATAAAAAACATATTCTCACTGGTTTTTCAACTTTGATGATAATTCCCACGATAATCTTTAATTCTTATTTTTTAAAGCCATTTTACTATTAGTTAAAAGAATATCCAAGATGACAGGCATGGAAGAAAACGGGAAAAATGAGCTCACTGTTAATTTCGATGAGTCTTTACCCTTTAAGTCAAAAATAGCCTATGGTTTATCTCAAGCTTCTAGTGGTATTCTTAGCGGTATTGCTCTTGGTTCCGCAATCACATTTTATTACAATATTAAATTAGGTTTAAGTGAGGAATGGATCTCTCTAGCTTGGGTTTAGTTTCCTTGCAGATAGGATGGTGAAACGGCGGGGTTTAAAACAGGTTTATATTGCTGGGTTGATGCTAGCGAGTACCGGCCTGGTGTTGCTATTTTTCTTCGGGAGCAGATTGATTCCAGTGATGTTAAGTCTTGCAGTGGTTGGAATAGGTTTCGCCCCAATCACATTGATATGGACTCCGTTATTGGCCGATGTAATGGATTACGATGAAATATTGACTGGTAAGAGACGGGAAACGACTTACGCTGGCATGAACGCGTTGATTACGAAACCAGCGATCTCCATCGCTAATGCACTGTTCTTGCTGATTATCAGTGGATTCGGATTTGATAACACAGAATCTATACAAACGGATTCGGCGCTTTTTGGGATACAGCTGGGATACACGTTAGTTCCTGCGATATTTTTCATAATCAGTGCAATCGCGCTGCTGAAATGGTATAAACTGGATGGGAAAGAGTGGATCGCTAAAAAAGCAGAATTGGGCAAGATACACCTACAAAAAGAAAAAGAATACATTGCACGTCTCCAGAGAGAGGGAAAGATTTCCAAGGTTTACCAGAGACTCTATGAAGAGATTTAATTCTAATGGTGAAAAATCAAGTATATACACTATAACGTTTTATATAAAACGGTGTTAATGTACCCAACGATATCAGTTCTGGATTTTTGATATAGGAATAATTTTTAATTTTGTATTCAACAACTAATACCTAATCCAATATTATCCTTTACTACCTATTATGGAGTAGTAGTTTTGTCCTTTGACGAAAATACAAATGAAGAACTCCCATCACTCGATAGTCATGCTCACCTCAAAACAACTCGAACTTCTAGTGAGCTGGTTGACACTGGGGCAGTTCTTGCAATGACCCTTTCTCTTGACGAATCTACTCTCGTTGTTGATCGAAATGAGCCATATATCGTATGGGGGGTAGGATGTCATCCATGCAATCTTGAGGCACAAAAAACATTTGATAAAGATCATTTTTATGACTTGGTGGAAAGAGCTGCAATCGTTGGAGAAGTTGGATTGGATACAGGTTCACGTGTTCCAATTGACCTACAACGCCAGAATTTCAGAAAAATATTAGAAATTGTTACTGAAATCCCACGTTTAATCAGCATCCATAGCTATCGAGCAACTGAACTAGTAATTAAAGAATTGCGTCAAAAAAACATAAATAATGCTATACCTGTACTTCATTGGTGGACTGGAACCGCAGATCAAACTCAAGAGGCCGTAGCTCTTGGATGTTACTTTTCTATACATTCTGCAGTCGCTAGACACTCGAAGTTTCGTACTCGGGTTCCTCTGGAACGTATATTGATCGAAAGCGATCATGGTTATCGTGATCCACCTTCAGCTATCCCATGTCGGATTGAATGGGTGGAACATTTGGTTGGGCAACAACTAAAACTGGAAATTAAACAAGTTCGTCATTTAGTATGGCGGAATTTAGGATTAATTATACGGAAAACTGGTACATGTGAGTTATTTCCAAAGATATTTGCACATGTTCTAAAAAAACGAGTTTAGATATTGTTTAAGGTGATATTATGCCTTTTGTCTTAGTTGATAATCTTAAAAAAGAGATTGATACAATAATATTCTTTCCGTTTTTCATAAAACACGATAAGCAAAGAAAGGAATATAAATGGAGAACCCTCTGAATGGATGAATTTACACACACAATAGAATGGTTATTGGAGGATTCCTATCCCTTAACTAAGTATAACACACTCGTTCATATTTTAGGAAGACCTAGCTCTGATTCAGAGGTGCAAGAAAGTCTAGAAGGGATGTTAACCTCAAAACCCATAAAAGCCATTTTTAATCATCAAAATAAGGATGGAGGTTTTTTTCAGGAAAAATGGTTAAAAACTCATAATCCCTATTGGGTAAATGCAAAATATTTGCCTAAGTATAAAGCAACTACTTGGCAAGCACGGTTCCTTTGTGAAGCTGGAGTCCCAAAAGAAGATTCGCGTATCCAAAAACTTGGTAAATATATTCTAGAAACCATGTATACTCCTGAACAAGGCTTTTATAAGGATAAATTAGCCTGTTTAAATGCGGATATGGTATGGGCTTTAATAAAATGGGGATTTGGGAATGATTCTAGAGTGAAACACGCGTTTGATATTCAGGCACGTTATCAGCGATTCGATGATGGAGATTGGCAGCCTCCTGAAGAATGGCCGTATGAGGGATTAAAAGGTCACTGTTATGGCCCAAATAGCTGTATTGTGGGAATAATGCAATTCTTACGTACCCTAACCGTAGTTCCAGATAGTTACTTGACTACTAGGGTGGAGGATTTAAAGAGGAAAACCTTGGACTTTTATCAGAAACATGGAGTCTTAGAGCGGAATATTGTTAGAAAATATAGCAAATCCCTCGGATCCTATCGTAACCATAGAATTCACCCTAATAATATACTAACGAGTCCAAGTTTTGGTAGAAATGATGTTGTAGAAGTGATTACGAACCTTTTGAAGCTAGGAATGAAAGCTGAATCACTCCAAGATGGTATTAATTTTGTATTGTCCAAAAAAACTGAAAACCAGAGATGGATATTGGAAAACACAAAATCAACAATGTATTCTTCGTGGGGAAAGAAAGGAAAAGAAAACAAATGGGTTACCTTCCGTGTTTTACTTATGCTGAAATTGATTGGAATGGCTTTCCCTTAAAAATCTCCCAAGTAAGGCTGCTTTTCCTAGGGAGGAACATCACTAGAAATGATACTCTCTCCCTTTTCTTTTATGACAATAAATGCAATTAAACACTTTATTTATAAATGTGATAAATACAATAAGCATCTGATAATATTTCTAGCAAATAGATGAAATGTATATAGAAGCAGATGATAGACATGGATATTTTTAATAAAATAGTTAAGGAATCGATGGTTGGTGATTATACTCACTTAAGCGTATTAGAAGCTTTAGAGGGTCTAACCCATGATCAGGCTATTGAGAAACCTATTGCTAATTCCCTCTCTACCTATGAAATTCTTTATCACATGTTTGTCTGGCAGGATATTTTCTTAAAAAATATTAAAGATGAATCAGCTGATTGGGAAGAAGCTAATAAAATTGCTAATGAACAATTAACTAAAAAAGCAAAGGAACATCTATCTGAAAAAATGTGGGAACAGCTAGTAGATGATTTCAAACGAGGTTTTAATGAGGCGGATACTCTTCTTGAGACAATCGATCTGAGTAAACCTATGAAAACCTTTGGGAACAAACCAACCTTGAAAATGTATTGTATATTAAATCAGCATAATTCCTACCATATGGGGCAAATTATAAAAAACCGTGTCGCTCAAGGAACATGGCCATTAAACGAAGCTTAATTGAAAATAATGTACTTGAACGACTAAGATTTTTCCTATCTTTCTGTAAAGGGAATTGGCTTTAAAAATGGAAATTACGAAGGAGCTGAAACAAGAACTTATTTCTGAATTGAAGGTTCTTTTTTCTAATCAAAAGAAATATCTTTTAGATAATTTTCAAAAATTACAAGGAGCAGACACAGAAAGTTTTAGTTTCATCCTTTCTCTCGATAGTCAAGCAATCCCTTTAATCTTCAGAGTATATAGAGAGCTTTCTGACCGTGCTGAAAATGAATTTAAGACTCTTAAATCCTTATTTAATGCCAACTTTTCTGTTCCTGAACCTTTATTATGGAATAAAGCCTCTCCAGTTCTTTCCCGAAGCTACTTAGTAATGAAAAAAGTTCCTGGAGTGTTATTATCTGATTACTATAGGCAAATTACTTCTGAAAATGAAAAGAATAAACTCCTTAGTGACTTTATTCAGGTTCTTGTTGATATTCATAAGTTTAATTGGAGGAACAATTTTGATTATCTTCAAAAACCTGATCTTGCGTCCAATCCTTATATTCTAGTTGATAATTTAATATCTTTTCCTCGTAAAATGATAATCGAGAATAAAATCATCGAATTAAGTCATCTAATCGAATGGTTTGAAAAGAACAAAGTAAGGAGTGAAAAATTATCACTATTACATGGAGATTTCCACATGAATAATATTATTGTTACTCCAAATGGAAAGATTGTTGTAATAGATTGGGCAAACATAAAATTAGGTGACTTCAGGCATGATCTAGGTTTTACTATAGTAGCAGCATCTTCAACAGGTGAAGACGCCTCAAAGAAATTTATTGAATTATACCAATCCTTCTCTTGGGAAAAAGTACATGATATTGAGTATTTTATGATTCTCTCAGTCTTACATAACATATTACGTTGTTATAGTGCATTGATTAATCCTAGAATCACTAATGAAACTGAGTTTACTAAAAAGATGTTTCTAAAAACCTATCAACCATATACACGATATTTGGTGAAAATAACAGAGAAAATTACTGGAATCTATCTCAGAACACTTGATAATGCTCTAACTTCTTATAATCCTAATTTTGATTGAGAAATACCGAATTAACTTGATACAATTGAGAATATAGGATTTTTGAGTTTTATATAGCTAATGTGTAACAGGAAGAAAAGAAGAAAGAATAAGTCTGGAATCAAATACTTTTTTGCCTGGAGAAGAATATATTTAGACTTCGTTATGAGACTCAAGATGATCAAAATGGAGAACAGAAATTACGATTTGCAAAATGTAAATTTCCACTCTCTATTCCTTGAGGGTACTCAATATGAAGTAGGTCAACAAATGGGTCGAATGATTAATAAACTACCTGGTGGGAAGGAATTCGCCACTTCAGGTAAGATTGACTTGAAAAAGTTAGGTTTTAAGAGCTTTGCCCAATTATGGGACTATAGTGAAGAATGTTGTCCTGGGATTACTCAAGAAATTTAAGGATTCGCAGATCATTTTGATATATCCCCTGATAAGGTTCCATTCTGGAATTGGACCTTTAATGACTTAATTGGAGGAGGATGCTCCCAACTTGCGGTTCTACCTTCTATCACACAAGATCAACAAACATTTATTGGAAGAAGCTATGAATGGAATCATAAAGATGAAGATTTGAAACTGAACAACTCGCATCAAGGGAATAGCAGCCCACATTGGATTTTCTTGTTTATTACATGGCCTTATATACTTGAATGTGCTCTAAAATTTGGAAATACTTCAGATTATTTAGAAGAAAAGCATTTAATGAGTGAGGAAAGGTGTTAAGTAGAAAAAACAGACCTTCCAAAATTAATTTGCTTTTAGCCGTTTTATTGCTTTATCTGAGTATCAATTTATCTCTAGTCCAAATTCGTTTATCGGACTCGTTAGTTTCAGCAAACAGATCAATTTCACAGAGTTACACAGTGCATGATCCCATTGTAATTACCAATTATAGTGAACTAGCTGCTGTGGAAAGGATAGCTTTTGGTGTTTTTTTTCAAATCATATGTTGCTTTCGATAATCTGCTTATTCGTAAAGGGATGTATTATCCTGATAAAGATGCTGATACTGGACCTACAATAAGTATCACTCCTGGCTTCGAGTTTCTTCTATGCTTTGCTGTTTTTCTCATTGTGCCACTCAGAAAAAAACGAGATAACTCCTAAAATTCCTACCTCATTTATGGCTAGAACACTAAGTGAAGGAGGAGATATGACCTTCAATCAAACCTATTGCTTTGGATGCGGTCTTTGTGTCACCAGTTGTCCCGAAGATGCAAAACTAATGATTAAACGTGTTTTATCTTGAATTCATTTCCTATCCATATGATTTCATTTTCAGATAAAATCTCAATAGAAATCGTGTTGCTGGTGGAATCCAACCATATATTCTCTTTTAAATATGTTATAAGAACAAAAGTTTTCGAGAAGGCTGTTTTTGATCCTTCGTGCTCCTCTAGTTTCTCAGTTAGTGATACTAGGAGAGGGGACTCCCATGTTATGAAATTAATCAGATTATCAATTTTTTATTCTAGTGCTATTTCATCCTCTTTTTTTATCGAATGTTTTACACGGTGAAAATGGTTACAATGCGGACAACGCTCAATTCGAGTTGTAACAAGATTTATGCCAAAAAAAGGTCGATCATAGATACTACCACACTCTGGGCATTCTGCTTGCCCCATTAACATGTAACCTATCCTTAATTTCCCATAATAGAGTTTAGATGTGAGCATAAACATTATCCCCCCCATGATTATAACCCAAAATGACAGTAAATAAATGCAGATCATATTTTCTTGCAGGTTAAGTACATAACTTGCATAAATTGGAAAATTAGTTA
>JAHQWW010000122.1 GCA_029856365.1 Candidatus Hodarchaeota archaeon | reverse complement strand
CCTCCCAGTGCTCCCCCCATCCCCCCACCAGCACCCTCTACACCTCCTCCTGTACCCGCACCAACTCCTTCAGCCCAACAATCTCTTGATTTGATAGCTGATACTAGATCTACAAGTATAGCTGAATTACGTGGAGAGATGCTAAAGGAGCTGTCAAGACTACGAGAAATATTCAAAGAAGAATAACTTTTGATAATTCTTTACTATTCATTCCTGAAGCTCCAATTCATTAGATACATGTATTAATTGAGAAGTCTAGTATAAAATTACATCCCCAAAACGGTCTATAATTGAGACTAATAGCCCTCTCCGACTTTTTTTGATTGGTTCACGATTTAATCTAAAAAATCAAGATCAATGACTTCCCCTTCGGGAGTGGAAAAAATAACAGTTTTATTTATCAATTGATCTGGTTTTCCTCCATGAGTATGAATTCGTAATGAATCATTGATTCATGTTCTTATCTTTACAACATAACCACGATTTCAATGATCTTTATAAACTAGATAATGGCTTCAAATATTCTTCTTGAATTTAGAAAAAAGAGTTCAATCTCAGAAGAGTTAACTCATTCCATTGTTGTAGAATTATTTACCTTTATTCGTCCCCGATCGATTAGAAGAGGAATTTCTTTTTTTATCCCTAAGTTATGAGTAGAAGAATTTCACTAGACTTTATAAGTAAACTTTTGATATAATGATAATAATGGGTTTTATAGTATTGATGATTAGGAGTTTATTTTGTTGAGAAAAATAGTTGTTAGATCATCAAAAATGCTTCTCACTCTCGCTGGTATTGGTATACTGATCATGGCCGTTGCTCTTCTATTTTTCACAGGAGTAGCATCATCAGTTGATACTACTGCAGATCCTCTTAGATGGAATCGCTTAGTTTATGGATTTGATTATCGGGTTTTAACAGCATTTGGATTTTTCTTGTTATTATTCCTCTCCCCTGTTCTTGCCTCTTTGGATGCCAGTGCAAAGAAGAGTGTTAAAAAAATATACGTGTATTTAGACTTAATAGTTGGTATAGGTATTCTAATGCTGATTTATTCAGCTTTGGTCTATGGAGAATTTCTTACTCCATTCGATCCATTGCATACATGGTTTGATTACTTTATTATTGGCAGTTTGTTGATTATTATTGGTTTTACAACTATTTTATTTTCCGTTCAAGATCGTGAACGATTATGGAATTTTAAGCCTCTCTTTGCATTATTCATTCTGGTTGGCTTTCTACTGCAAATCTCAAGTCTGGTTATCTATGGCCAAATGCTAGAAATATCAGACATTGGATGGGATATTCTTTTCTTGTTTGGAGTTATAATACTATATCTCGGAGTGGTCCCCCTTTTATTGACTGCTAGTACATCTTTCCGTAATATTCTTCGTCGATTGAGAATTATTTGGATATTGGGTGCATTTATTGGAATTATAATAATCCTTGGATCCATTTTAGTTTATGCAGAGATAATTGATCAATCACTTGTACTAGAGTTAGATTGGTATGGAATCTTAGCTTTTGGCGGGGTTCTCACTTTATTGTTTATTTTACCATTAGCGAGTGTTAGATATGAAATTACTCATAAATTACGATTTATTTGGCTGGTTATCTTTTTCCTCGGAATAATATTTGTTGTTATTTCCGCAATTCTAATCTTACCTGAATCACCTGAAATTGAGGCAGCTGTAGGAACACTCCTTGGAAATTCGCTCTTCGGAGCAACTTGGGATGTATTTTATATGTACGGAACCGTAATCATAATTTTTTCCCTCTCATTCATGTGTTCGGTTTTGTATTTTGAAACGGAAGAATTCAAGGGCCCTGAAGGCTTGTTGGAAAGTATAGATAGACTACCTGATATTGAAACCACACCAAGTGAGATGATAGCATATCTAGAGATTCTAAGCAGATCACATGAAAATATAGTAAATCAGTTTAAAGAAGCAGTCAGAGCTGATAAGTTTCGACCACGAGTATATGAATCAATTGTTAAAATATACCAAGATCGTAATCGAACAATAAAATCGAGATTAGAAAGATTTCAAAAAGCGGGGCCTATTGTTTCTGCCGCGGAGGATGTGGAGGCACTCTTTGATGTAGCATTAGGTGAACCGTCTGAAATTACTCCACCAGTCAAACCAACAGCTCCACCTATCCCCTCTACAGCCGAAGTTTCTCCTAAACCCCCACCTATCCCTCCTAAAGCCCTACCAACTGCCCCATCTATACCACCTTCCACAGGCACCCCCCCCGTCCCACCTCCTAGTCCATTAGCAACTCCCCCTCCTGCTCCTGGAGCTGCACCCACTCAATCCACTGAATCTCCACTTGATTTGATTGCTGATGCAAGGTCAACAAGTATTGCAGAGTTGAGAGGGGAAATGTTAAAGGAGTTACGAAGACTTCGAGAAATCTTCAAAGAAGAATAGACCCCTTGAGGGATTATTAATATCGAAAAAAGGATTAAATAGACGTAAAGAGATCTCAAAACAAGCAGCTGCAGTTGAAGCTCTAAGATGTATTTCTTCTGGCCAATATGTAGGAATAGGTAGTGGAACAACTATTCATTGGTTAATATCACTTCTACCTGAAAGTGAAATCTCAAATCTGTATTTAGTACCTTCTTCTTTAGACTCTCTAGTTAGATTACAAAACAACAATAAGAAAAACTATGAAATCATTGATTTACCTCCTCATGGTCTAGATATCACTATCGATGGAGCAGATAAAGTCAATCCTGAGAGACAATCTGTAAAAGGTGGAGGAGGGGCATTAACACGTGAGAAAATCATAAGAGAAGCTTCAAAAAAGTTTATTTTGGTGGTTAGCTCTGAAAAAGTCGTTCCAAAGCTTCCAATGTTTCCAATTGCCATTGAAATCCTTCCTTTCGGATGGAGACATACCATTAAACGTTTGGAATGTTTTGGAAAAAAGGCTATTTTACGAATGGCGAAAAACAAGCTTGGTCCAGTTATTTCTGATAATAACGGTTACATTATTGATCTCGATTTAGGTGATCGATTTCTAGAACCTTATGAAGTTCAAGAACTAGAAAAAAAACTGAATACTGTTCCAGGAGTTATTGAAAATGGACTATTCGGTCACGCTGCTGATGAGGTGATTGTTGGACATGACTCTGGTAACATTACGAGCTACTAGAGAAAATAGTTTTTATATCTGCTTCCAGTATATTCTTAAATTATTCGTTTCTAGTTTTTCCTTAAAAATACGACCAGCCTCACTGCGAGAAGATACCTTAATTTTTCCTGACCTAGATGATGTTCCCACAAAAAATGGTTTTTTTATTCCATTTTTCTTGTCTTCTATAAAGAATTGGATATTCACATTTTTCATTTGTTTTGGAAAGCCAATAATCAGTGTTCGTTTCCGATGTAAAAGCATCTTCTTATTTAAAATATTAAATTCTGATATAATAGAATCTTTTTCTGATCTATTAACATCTAATTTTACTTGGAAGCTTCTTTCAAGCATTCTAATATTCTCTCCTCCTCTACCAAGGATCATGGGAATATCATTTTGAGCACATTGAATCTCAAATCTTCTCCCAAAACGATCTTTGGGAATCAGAACCACAGGTTGAGTCGAAAACTCCTCAATGGCCTCTGTAATATCCTGAATAGTTCGAGCATCAACTTTGACCAGATTCATTTCCGTATTTTCTAATGGAATAACTACTGTCTGTTCTCCAAAAGTATACATCTCATAAACAGGTTCTCTAGTCTCAAAATCCCTTACCTCGACAACGGGTCGTGCTAAATCACTTTCAACCAACCCTGCAGGAACCTTCACCGTCATTTTTACGTCCAAAACCCGATTGATTCTTCCTGCTTCAATATAAATAATTGTATCAAGAACACTAGGGATCATTCCCAATTCTAATCTTCCAATAAACCGCTGAATAGCATCTATTGCTGTACTAGAGTGGATCACACCCACTAAACCGATCCCAGCCAGTCGAAGATCTGAGTAGAGCTTGAAATCATCCGTATCTCTTATTTCGTCAAAAATAGTGTAATCTGGACGGGAGAGAAGGAGTATGTCATGAATTTCAGAGTGGGTACCAAAATTCTTGGAATATTGTGTGATCTCCGCTTTCAGATCTAAATCACGTGGAGATTCAATAGTCTTTACTACCTTGGATTTACTTTCAAAAAAAAGAGCCAGAGCTCTAGTAAACGTAGTCTTTCCAGCGCCAGGACTTCCTGCAACAAGAACTCCTTCTGCCTTATCTTTTAAACGGGTATAAAGGTTGGGTGAGAGATCGTAATCCTCAATTGTAAGTTTTTTCAGTGGTCGAGCTGCCGTTATTTCCCAACCGTCTGAAAAAGGAGGTCTGCATATCACAATTCGAATGTTCCCATATTGAATGATAGTTGAGCCTATACGGTCGATTTCAATGAAAGTATCCTCAAATTTCTGTGCTTTTTCAATGATCTCTTCACTTAATTCTTTGAGAAAGTTTTTACTACAAATTCTTTCAGAAAGTTGATCGAAATGTACATTTCCAGGTGTTCCACGTTTTCCAAAAATAGGAACTCCTTGCTTCAGGTGGATACTCATAGTTTCTTCATCAAAATAATCCTCTAAATGAAGAGTTTTTTCAGGGGTAGATTTTTTTACGGGAATATAGATGACTTGAATTCCAACTGATTTTGCTACTAAGTGTTGAATGTGGTCTGATGTGATGAGAATACCATTTTCTTTCCATGCGAAATCTCGGATAATGGCGTCAATCTCACCACTTCGAGCCCTTTTAATCTCAGAAAGATAAGGTCTTCGTCCCCCATATTCTAAAAGAATACCCAAATCACCACATATTTGTCGTATCATCGTGAGTTCGTTCAATCCCTCGATACCACTTTTCCTTCCAGAATTTGCCTGATGTTCGAGTTCTGCAATTAATGATGCATGGATCGTTATTCTAGATTCAGCTTCGATCTTATTAGTTTCGAGAAGGTCTTTCAAACCACCATTGATAATAGCTGAAGTATCAGGGACATAGAAAGTGTCCTCTGGAGCTAGTGAATATCTTCTCTCCTCCATCATTTCAATCCTCGACTTGTTCATTAGACAGTGATAATTCATCTCTATATTCATATTCCAACTCATTAGGTTCAAGTTCTAATTGTGATGCCTGGTAATAGGTAACATCCCCAAGACGGTCAACCACTGAAAGCAGTAAAATTTTCCGATCAATTTTTGTTTGATTCACAAGTTGATCTAAAAAATCAAGGTCAAGATGTTCTCCCTCAGAGAGAGGAAAAATAACCTTCTTACTTACTGATTCTCCTGGTTTTCCTCCCCGAGAATAAATTCGAAAAGGTGCAGTGATTTGAGTTCCCATACGTACCACATACCCCCGATTTCGTAGATCCTTATACACAAGATAACGACTCCAAAAATCATTGTTTTTTTCCGTGAAATGAGCCACAATCTCCGAGGAGGTGATTTTTTTGTTTGTAGTTGAATTGAAAACTTCTATTCGTTTCCGATCCATGAGAAGTAAAATTTCTTCTGGTTCTAAGACAAGAGAATTCTCTGAAGTCCATTGACCAAAGTAGCCATTATTGAAGATTTCATGTGCAAAATGATTGTTGACTATTAAAGTCGAACATTCCATGTCAAAATGTAATAAAGGAACTGAAATTTCTTCATTGGCAGAATCTGGGTCAGGGACCATGATGAGTAAGTACCAACCAAATAAGTGAGTATTATGATGATAATATTTCCTATCTCTCTCTTCACTATTTATAGGAGTAGAGACTTCATGTCAAGCTTTAGTTTTTTTCCATATTTAAGTTGAACACTGTCAGATATTCGATAAACGTTAGAATTTTAAATCTTAATTGGTTAATCACTATAATGAAAAAGAAATAATAGGTACAAAGTCTGTGAACATTATGACAATATTATTTTTTCCAAAGATAATGGGAACTTTAAGAAATACTAAAGAGAGAAGTCCTCAATAGAGTTTCTACACCTATCCTCCAACCACATCTGTCGGATATTTAAGAGTTCGATTGAAAGAGTACGGAGGGTTTAAATCAGTTGTCGAAAACTGACGACAACGACGTGTACCAACCTTTACAAACAAGTCTGTTTGCTAAAGCATATCTATTCCGAAATAATAAGAGATAGGAGACCGTAAGCATGGGTCATAGAAAAAAACACGCGCCACACCGAGGATCTCTTGGATATCGAAGGAAAAGAGCAAGAAGACACTCAGCCCGAGTGAGAACGTGGCCAGAGTCAAGTGATTCAGCTGAACCTAGATTACTAGGATTTGCAGGATATAAAGCTGGAATGATACATTTAGCAATGGTAAATACTGATCGAAAATCCCCTTTTTTTAAACAAGAGCAATTTGTACCTGTTACTGTGATTGAAACACCTCCAATAGTCATTTTTAGTATACGAATTTATACAGCTGATCAATTCACTAAAAAACTACGCGTTATGACCCAAATTTGGGGAGAAAATATTGAAAAAGATCTAAGTCTTCGGATTAAGGTACCAAAAGAAAAACAAAACAAGAAACAGCAAATCAGCGATGTGCGCAAAGTTCTAGAAAATGTCAAAGAAATTCGTATTTTAGCTCATACTTCTCCTAGGGAGGCGGGGTTTTCTCAAAAGACTCCTGATATTTTGGAAATTAAAGTAGGGGGATCAGTTAATGAAGCATTCAATTATGCTTTGAAAATCCTAGATCAAAGAATCTCTATAGATGATATTTATAAACCTAGCGATTTTATCGATGTGATCACTACCACAAAAGGGAAAGGATTCGCTGGACCTGTCAAACGACATGGAATCAAAATTCTTCCTAGAAAGACTCGGAAGGGACGAAGAGTGGTTGGATGTATTGGACCCTGGCATCCTGCGCGAGTGATGTGGACTGTTCCTCGTGCTGGTCAGCTGGGTTATTTTGCACGAACAGAATATAACAAACAAATTCTTAAAATAGGTGAAGATGGTGAGGAAGTAACTCCTGTAAGTGGTTTTAAACGATATGGAAAAGTTGGAAAACATTGTATTCTTCGCGGAAGTACCCCTGGATCAATTAAACGTCTAATTCGACTGAGAGATCCAATAAGACCAAAACCCACAGAGATCGAAGAGCTCCAAATTACGTATATCAGTACTACGGCAAAGAATTAAATATAATTTGGCGAGAAAATTGAATTCCTCTAGAGTCCCTGTTTATGATTTAAAAGGAAAGGAAGTAGATAAGATGGATGTTAGTACTATTTTTTCGACTCCTTTTCGTCCTAATGTAATCAAACGATCTGTATTAGCTAGTCGTAGAAATCGACAGATACCTTATGGTGTCGATCCTCGCGCTGGGAAAAGGACATCGGCGGAGAGTTGGGGTGCTGGTCGGGGAGCAGCAAGAGTTCCAAGAGTAAAAGGATCCCACACACAATCCGCTAGTCGTGGAGCGTTCATACCATTCGCCATAGGGGGGCGTCGTACACATCCACCTAACAGTTTACAAAATTTTAAAGAAAAAATAAACAAAAAAGAAAAAATTTTGGCAATAAAATCCGCAATTGCTGCAACAGCTAATCCAGTTTTGGTTGAATCACGAGGTCACATCATTGAAGAGATCAAGTCTTTACCATTGATAGTAAGTGATGAACTGGAGTCGCTAAAGAAAACCAACGAAGTACAAGCTGTTTTCAATAGTCTGGGTTTATCATATGATTTGGCTAAAGCTAAAAGACGGAATTCTCAGATTCGGCCAGGTAAAGGGAAAAGACGTGGAAGGAAATATAAGACGGGAAAATCAGTATTGATTGTTATAGCGCATGATTATGGAGTTGGAGCTGCAGCAAGAAATCTACCTGGTGTTGATGTTGTTATAGCTGACCAATTAAATATAGAACATCTTGCCCCTGGAACTCATGCAGGACGATTAACATTATGGACAAAATCTGCCATCGATCTCTTAGTTGGAGAAGTGGTAAATTAATAATACAAAATAATTCTGAAAAATTGAGGTGAAACTAAGCTGAAATTCAGACAACCTCAGGATATTATAAAATATCCATTAATAACAGAGGCAGCCTTCAACAAAATGGATAATATTTATGAAAATGCCTTGGTTTTCATTGTCGACCGCCGAGCTACAAAACATGAAATTAAGCAAGCTTTCGAGACACTTTATAAGGTAAAAATAGTTAAGGTTAATACCCTTATAACTCCCCAAGGAAAGAAAAAAGCATTCATAAAGCTCTCACAAGATTATAGTGCGTTAGATTTGGCGACTGAGGTTGGGATCATTTAAATAGGTGAAAAAAATGGGAAAACGTATTTTAGTTCAGCGCCGTGGTCGAGGATCGCCAACTTTTCGATCTTTGTCGCATCGAAAACGAGGAAGAGCTCGATACCTACCTCTCACAGAAGAAGAACTCAGTGACAAAATAGAATTCACAATTATTGATTTTACTCACGAACGAGGCCGAGGTGTCCCCTTAATGCTTATAAAGTATGCGAACGATAGCGAATGTTTTCTTCCTGCACCTGAAGGCGTCTATGTGGGACAAACACGAGAACAAGGTGTAAATGCGGCTTTAGAAGTTGGGAATGTCTTACCTATTATCAGAATTCCAGAAGGAATATGGATCTGTAATGTAGAAATGCGTCCTGGTGACGGAGGAGCATTATGTCGGTCTTCAGGAACTCATGGACTGGTAAGAAGCCAATCAAAAGAAAGTTCTTCTATACTACTACCTTCTCGACAAGTTAAAACGATTAACAACAAAGCTCGTGCGATGATTGGTGTTATTTCGGCGGGTGGAAGGCCAGACCGTCCCTTTGTTAAAGCTGGGCTTAAAAGAGCTTTCATGCGAGCGAAAGGACATAAGTCATTTCCAGTAGTTCGTGGCGTAGCGATGAATATCGCGTCACATCCGTTTGGGGGAGGTGCTCATCAAGGCCCAGGTCAACCTACTACTGTTTCTCGGAATGCTCCACCAGGGAGAAAAGTGGGTTTAATTGCAGCTCGTCGAACTGGATTAAGGCGTGGACGTATTAGAGATTAGAACTTAACAAGATTCCTCTCCCTCATTCTTGTTGCTTTATTTCTGGGAGAGTTTCTTTTTCACTTTCTTTAATCTTACAAAAGCCTCTCGTTCTCGCTCAGCTAAGGTTAATTTGATCCATCTTACTGTTGCCTCGATACGAGGGATGATGATATAATTCAAGGCATTAACACGACGCTTTGTTTCGATTATTTCTCCTGCAAGTCTAGTTAATGTTGATTGAGTTTCTGCCAGATTAATAATAGCTTGAAGAGCCTCTTCAAAGACTTTCAGAGCTAAATCGAATTTTGTAGTAGTTTCATGCATTGAGTAGTAGATTGAATCACTAAGATCTTCTTTAAGAATCTTGAAGATAGGAACAGAGATTCCCATTAATCTTCTACTCTTCTTTTCTATTCGAAACTTACACGGATAACTCAAAGCGATGTTTTGGATGGAAAATTCCCCCATCTGAAGTTTCAGCTGAACCAACTGATCTTGAGAATCTTGAATTGTCCCCTGAACCTTTTCTCGTTTTTGTTTGTATAGCATAACTGTTGAGAATAATTCCCCTGTTAATGCCTCAAGTTTTTCACTCAATAATTCATAACCTTTGTTAGCGAGTTCCAATCTCTGTTTTAACTCTAGTAATTGCATACGAGTTGGTGTTATTCCAGGAATTATGTTTTCCGTACTCATATAAAGACCTCTACAGAGAATAAGGAATATCAACTTAACTGGGATAAACTGATGCGGGGGATGAGATTTGAACTCACGAACGCCTATGCGAGCAGATCTTGAGTCTGCCCCCGTTGACCTGGCTAGGGAACCCCCGCATTCTGTGTTTGATTTGGAGTTTTTTTGGTTATTAGAGAATGAAATATTTTATTTTTAAAAAGTTTGTAATTTTTTACTTCCGAATTAAACTTGGATTTTCAGCATCATTTTAAGATTAATTTAATAAATGAGAAAGTAAAGTACACTTAATATTTAGGAGTAGTTAGAGTAATGTTTGTTTTCAGCATTCTTCCCCTAATTAGCATTAATATCATTAGTAGTTCAATTCCTACTTCAACTACAATCATTTCAGAACTGCCTTTTTTGCTTGTTCTATTTGGATCGATTGTAATCTTGGCCCTTTTATTCAGATATTTAAGTGGTAAGTCATCAAAGTAGTGAATTATCTATTACTAAACCAGCCTTCAAGTTTACTTAAAGTAATCATCATGGCTTCTTCTAATCGGAGGGAGCGAGTGCCATAGTTTTGTAAAATACTGAAACAGCAATCGAATAAATCACTGACTTTTTTCCCCTCAGCTTTAACCATCTCCGGGATTCCATGATAAGGTCCTCCAAAGGTAATTAAAAGACTGTTTTTATGGATAATTTCAACAGAAAAGGATGATAGTGGTTGACAAGATTTAGAGGTTGCAATTTTAAATTCAAGTCTGTTTATAAGCAGTTTACCAAGAGTTGCTGCTGACGGATGGACAGAGAATCCCCAGTATATCTTTTTAGGCGGGTTTGGAAGGACCACTGCTTTGTATCCCTCTTCTGTTCTTTGAATTTTCGTCGTAACTCTTAGAGTTTTATTTAAAAGCGACTTTCTAGGAGGAGAAATCACTTCAAGGAGTTGTGTGCCTCCTACATCTGCGACAACACGATTTTGATTAAGAAAAACCGCTGCTTCTCTAATTTCATTTGGTTTTAACTCCCGTGAACGAATGTGGTGTGGTGTCGCTAAGGGAGAAAGAATACCTACAGCAGAAGTGTCACGAGAAAGGGGAAACAATCTTTTTCGAAGATATTGAGGACACTCGATATATTCAAGGATTCTAGCAATGATACGTCTTTCACGGTTTGAACGGGAGGGTTTTAGAAAAGGATCGTGGAAAATAAGTATATTTTTTATTTTGAAAATTGCAGCGATTCGTGCAATCTGAAAGATCTTTTCAGTTTTTGAACGAAGGTCATTACAATCAGTAACAGCTGAATCTGGAATAGCAATTGTATGTGACAAAGGGAGATTTCACTTCTGATATTCGAAATAAATACGTGTATAGCTTAAGGAACTAATAGCTTGTATTAAGTAAGTGACTCTTCGTAATACGAGTCAACATAAGCTCGAATAACATCCTTTTGATTGATAATTCCAAGAAGTTTACCATCTGCACTCACTAAAGGGAGTTGGTCGAATTGTTTTGAGCTCATTTTTCTTGAAACATCGCTAATTGTACTACCTTTGTAACAAACTTCAACATTTCGTTCCATTATCTCGCTAACTCTCATATTAGAAGGTAAAGTTAATGTTTTTGAACCAATAATTAAAACTGATTCACTATCCCAAGAGGAGCTATCATTTTCTGCACCATGCCCAGTACGGCTTTTACTTTGAGAGTCGAGAATCTCTGCCACTTTAAGAAAATCATGTTGAGTTATTATTCCCACCATTTTCGATTCATTTATGACTGGAATCCCTTTTTGATGACTCAAACGGAGTATCATGGCTGCATCAGGAAGCGGTGTACCTTCCCAAATGGTTGTAATATTGGGAGAATAATAGTTATTTGCGTCAGATAAGATTTTTGCTGGTACAATAACTTTTTTCACAAGATCATTTCGTGATACAATGCCAAC
>JAHQWW010000121.1 GCA_029856365.1 Candidatus Hodarchaeota archaeon | reverse complement strand
TGCTTTCCATACTACACATGGAAGGGCTATTCCTTTTGCTACAGGATTAAAATTAGCGAATCCCGATCTTGAAGTTGTTGTACTTTCAGGAGATGGAGATCTCTTTGCAATAGGAGGCAATCATTTCATTCATGCGTGTAGAAGAAATGTGGAGGTAACTGTTCTATGTATAAACAATAATGTGTATGGAATGACAGGTGGGCAGGTAGCTCCAACGACTCAAATAGGTGACTTCACAGCAACAACGCCTTACGGAAACATTGAACCTCCGTTTAACTTAGTTTCTCTAGCTGCCGCAGCAGGAGCCAGTTATGTTGCTAGGTGGCCTGGATACGACACGCTTCGATTACGAAAAAGCATCCTAAAAGCATTTGATAATCCAGGTTTTAGTTTCATAGAGGTTCTCGCTCCTTGTTTTACCCAATACGGTCGTAAGAACAAGCTTGGTGATGCTGTGACGATGCTAGAATGGTTAAAAAAGCAAGTTAGAGTAAAAACTAGTTGTCCACCCCATGAAGCTACATTTGACTTCAAACAAGGTATAATTATTTGCGGGGAGTTCGTTCATGCAGAACGGGAGGGTTTTACTCAGAAAATAGATCGTGTTATAGACATTGCACAAAGTAAAACGAAGAAATGATGGTAATAAGTGATTACAATGACCGAAAGTGTAGATCAACCAACAAATGAATCTAAAATTGGTGTTTTTCTCTGTAAATGTGGGAAGAATATCGGTGGAACTGTCAATATTGATGAAATCGCTAAAGAAGTTGAGCAGTTACCAGGAGTAAAACTGGTGCAGGTAAACACCTATACCTGTTCAGATCCAGGACAGGTTGAGATCGAAGAAGCCATTAAAGAACAGGGAATAGAAAGAGTAGTAATCTCTGCCTGTTCCCCAAGATTGCATCTTCCAACGTGGAAGAACTTGTTAAGACGTCTTGGAATGAATCCAGAAGTGGTTGAGGTTGCTAACATCAGAGAGCATTGTTCTTGGGTACACCTTCACGAAAAAGAAGAGGCTACATTAAAAGCCAAAGAATTAACTGAAATGGCAATAGCCAAAGCTGAATTATTAGAAGCTGTTGATGAAATCATCGTCCCTGTTGAGAAAAGAGTATTAATCATTGGTGGGGGAGTAGCGGGAATTCAAGCTGCGTTAGATTTGGCTGATGATTATGAAGTCATCATGGTCGAGAAAAGTCCGACAATTGGAGGGAAAATGGCGTTAATTGACAAAACCTTCCCCACCATGGACTGTTCAATCTGTATTCTTGGCCCAAAAATGGCTGATGTAGGTAATCATCCCAATATCAACTTGATTGCGAGTGCGGAGGTAACACATATCGATGGGTATGTGGGAAACTTCGAAGTCACTATTACGAAGCAACCACGGTATGTAGACGAAGACCTTTGTACCGCTTGCAATGATTGTATTGACATTTGTCCTGTAAATGTCATTGATGAATATTCTGGTAACCTAGGTTGGAGGAAAGCAATTTATATTCCATATCCCCAATCTGTTCCAGCAGCTTACCTAATAGATACTGAAAACTGTCTTGGTCTTTCTCCATTAGCATGTGGCAAATGTACTACGACGTGCGATAAAGAGGCTATTAATTATGAAGACACTGAAAAGGTTTACAACTTCAAAGTGGGTTCCATAATCATTGCTACAGGTTTTCAGATTTTTGATGCCTCGAAAATACCAGAATATGGTTGGGGAAGTTATCCCAATGTGGTAACAACATTCGAATTTGAACGATTGATTAATGCAGCTGGTCCTACTTCTGGTGAACTTGTCCGCCCGAGTGATCTCAAACCCCCGAAAAGTGTTGCATTTATCAATTGTGTTGGATCAAGAGACGTTCGATTTAATCCATACTGTAGTAACTTCTGTTGTATGGAAGTTATAAAGGACAGTCTTTTGATTAAAGAGCATTGGCCTGATGTAGACATTTCCGTGTTTTATATGGATATTCGAGCCTTTGGAAAAGGTTTCGAAGAGCTTTATACCCGTTCAAGAGAAGAAGGAGTCCATTTCATCCGTGGCCGGCCAGGTTTGATAGAAGAGAATCCAGGAAACAACAATCTTCTCGTGTCCGTTGAAGATACACAATCAGGAAAACTTCTAACTAAAGAATTTGATCTTGTGGTTCTCTCTGTTGGAGCAGAGGGTTCACCATATCCTATTCCATTTCCAGTTTCTCGTGATCCTAAAGGGTTTTATATTGAAGCTCACCCCAAATTAAAACCAGTTGATACTCCGACTGATGGTGTTTTCATAGCTGGTGGTGCAGAAGCTCCGAAAGACATTCGAGAATGTGTAACGCAAGCCAGTGCTGCAGCAGGACGAGTCACAAGGTTGCTTGCTAAAGGAGAGTTTACTGTTGCACCCTTATATGCCTATGTTGATGCTGAACTTTGTAATTCCTGCGGTACCTGTGCTAAACGATGTCCTTACAATGCTATTAGTGTGGATAAGAAAAAGAAGACTCCTGCTCATGTTAATCCCATCTTATGCAAGGGTTGTGGAACATGTGCTGCAGATTGCCCGAAAGATGCTATTACAATGACCAATTTTACAGATGCGATGATCATGCGGCAAGTGGACATTGCCCTTAGAGACAACGCCTCAGAGAAAGTAATGATCTTTGCCTGTAACTGGTGTTCATACGGAGGTGCTGACCTAGCCGGCACTAGTCGAATTCAGTACCCAACCAATTCTAGAATTGTCCGTACAATGTGTTCGGGTCGTGTCGATGTTGATTTTATAAAACGTGCATTTGAACGTGGGGCAGGCGCCGTAATGCTGACTGGTTGTCATCCTCAAGACTGTCATTACATTTCTGGGAATGATTGGGCGTTGAAACGTGATAAAAAGATTCGCCGCTGGATGAAAAAACAAGGTATTGCTGATGAACGGTTTATCATTGAATGGATGTCTGCTGCCGAAGGGAAGAAATTTGCAGATGTTGTCACAGAAATGAGTAAAATTGCTCGAAAAAACCATGAAGTAGTCCATAAAGAGGCGAAAGCTACAGCTTGATTTTCTACAACAGAGACATATCTGAGTGAACAAGGGTTGGGATTTTTCTTTTTAATTTTTTCAAAGCAAACTACTTATCACTTACAGAAGTAAATTAACAAAAAATAAAGATGATTTAACACCGTTGTAAAGCATTGAAAAAAATGGGAGAGAATCTCCAAGTATAAGAGCTCTAAAAGTGTAAGCGTTCTATTCCCCAAAATCAAAATAGCTGTCTTCTACCATCTCCCATAATTCCTTTTCTGATAAAGTTAGTTTCTCCACAATCATTTTTTGAATTGTTGTTAAGAGTTTATGGTGTTTTTTTTCATCGTTAAGTATTGCTTTAATGATGATTCTCTCACTTTCGTTATCCGATGTTTCCAGTTTTTCTTGGTAAGTATCTATAGCTTGCTGTTCTAGTTCAATATGTTCTGCAATTGCTTTTTTTAGTTCATCTCCAAATTCCTCTGCTACAGAGGGAGTTGGTTTAGTATAAATGCTAACCAGCGCATTCAACATACCTGCATGCTTTTTTGAGTCTAGAGCAATCCCCAGAATCAATTCACGAATGAGAATGTTCTCCAAACCTCGAACAGCATTTTCAGCTTTTTCAACAATTGTGTTCTCTAACTTAACTTGATCCTTGTAAAATTCGATTCTTTTTTGGTTACTCACAGTTTTTAACCAACCTTACTTGATTGTGGATGTTTTATAAAAAAATATTTTAAAGTTTTAGCAGAATATAACTAGAAAATGAGGTTTGTGACTCTGAGATTTTTTTGTGAATTATACAGGTCTAGCTCCCTTTATGTAGAAAGATTTCAGGGATTATTTTTTGCATAATATCGAAATAAGTTTAATAACGTCATGAATGCATTATTAGATTAGAATTCACAGGTTGTTGATGAGGAAGACCCTTGGTACTAAATAAAGATGTCAACGACTGGGAAAATCCAATAATGGTGGGTCTAAATAAGGAACCTCCCCATTGCACATTTCTCCCTTATCCAGATAGAAAAACAGCCTTTGAAAATAATCCTTCTGGTTCACCATTTTATCTCTCTTTAAACGGAACATGGAAATTTAATTGGGTTCGAAAGCCAACCGATCGTCCAGTTGAATTCTATAAAGATGAATATGATGTTAATCAGTGGGATGATATTAAGGTTCCAGGTAACTGGGAACTGCAAGGTTTTGGAATCCCTATATACACTAATATTCTTTATCCATTTGATCCTGCTGATCCACCATTTATCCCCCATGATTGGAACCCAGTCGGTTCATACAGAAGAACTTTTATCATCCCAAAAAGTTGGAATGATCGTCAAGTGTTTTTACACTTTGGAGGAGTTAGCTCTGCCATGTATGTTTGGGTGAATGGAGAAAAAGTGGGCTATAGTCAAGGAAGTAAAACACCAGCTGAGTTTAATATAACTAAATATTTACGTAAGGGAGAAAATACTCTTTCAGTTGAAGTATACCGGTGGTGTGATGGTAGTTATCTTGAGGGTCAGGATTACTGGAAGCTAAGCGGTATTGAACGTGAGGTTTTTCTCTTTTCGCTCCCACAGATAAATATCCGTGACTTCTTCGTTCTTGGAGAATTAGAAGATAACTATTTTGATGCAATATTGAAAGTTACTGTTTATGTGAGAAACCACTTATCTAAGGTATTAGGGAAACATCGAATTCTTTTAAATCTTCTCAACGCTGATAAGACATTGATAATTGAAACACAAAGAGAACTAGCTATTCCTCCATTAGAGGAAAAAATGTTCTATTTTGAAAATTCTGTAAAAAATCCCGTAAAATGGACTGCAGAAACACCTAATCTGTATTATTTAGTGCTTTCTCTCTTAGATATATCAGGAAAAGCAATTGAAGTTGTCTCCTGTAAAGTAGGATTTAGAAAAGCAGAAATTAAAGATAGTCAATTATTGATCAATGGAGTTCCAATTCTCATTAAAGGTGTTAATCGTCATGAACATGATCCGCTAACTGGTCGCGCTATTTCTGAAGAACTAATGATCAAAGATATTCAGTTAATGAAACAGTTCAATATTAATGCAGTCAGAACAAGCCATTACCCAAATAATCCTAAATGGTACGAACTTTGTGATGAGTATGGAATTTATGTTGTTGATGAAGCAAATATTGAATCTCATGGGATGGGTTTTGATCCTGAAGAGACATTAGGTAATAATCCTGATTGGAAGGAAGCTCATTTAGATCGTACTATACGAATGGTTGAAAGAGATAAAAACCACCCTTCAGTGATCATTTGGTCTCTTGGTAATGAAGCTGGTGACGGTGTCAACTTCGCTGCTACCTACAAGTGGGTTCATGAGCGAGATCCTTCAAGACCCATCCATTACCAACAAGCTTTACTAGGTCCTCATACGGATATTTATTGTCCAATGTATCCTTTCATTGAGGACCTAGAGGAGTATGCTTGTAAAGAACAAAGTCGGCCTCTCATAATGTGCGAATACGCTCATGCAATGGGAAATAGTGTTGGAAATCTTAGAGATTATTGGGAGATTATTGAAAAGTACAAAGTTTTACAGGGAGGTTTTATTTGGGATTGGGTAGATCAGACTTTTCTAAAGAAAGATGAAAATGGTGATTATTGGGCTTATGGCGGGGATATGGGTGATTCGGAAGTATGGAATGACGGTAATTTTTGTGTTAATGGATTAATTCAAGCTGATAGAAGTTTGCATCCCCATATCTGGGAAGTTAAAAAGGTCTACCAATATATCAATATGAAACCTGTTGACTTGGATCATGGTAATATAGGAATTTACAATAATTATGATTTTCTGAATTTAGGAGTATTTGATTTTTCGTGGGAAATTATGGGAGAAGGTAAAAAGATTGTTAAGGGAAAATTATCTTCATTAGATGTCGAACCACACACTAGTGACTTCGTCAGTCTTAAGTGGCCTGACATATCCGCTGAACCAGGAGTAGAGTATTTTCTAAAAATAATCGTCACCACTACAGATAAAGCACCGTTGAGTGTGCCTAAAGGCCATGTGGTTGCATGGGATCAATTCAAACTGCCTATCTGTAAGCCTCCAAAAAAAGTAGATATCTCAAAATTACCTAACATTAAGATTATCCACGAAGATGAAACATCAATTCAAATTACTGGAAAAGAATTCACTATAAGCTTTGATAGAAAGAGTGGATTAGTTAATTCATTTAAATTCAAGAAAAAAGAACTTATTACTAAGGGATTTGTACCAAATTTTTGGCGAGCTCCAACTGATAACGATATAGGGAATGGAATGCCAGATCGATGTGGAGTGTGGAAAGATGCAGGAGAAAATCAGAAGATCGAGAAATTTACAATTAATCAAATTAACAACCAAAGAGTTGTATTAGAGGTTATTTCAACCTTACCTATTGCTTATTCTAAATATCGGACTAGCTACACTATTTATGGGAGTGGTGATATGATCATTGAAAACACCATGACACCTAAGAACGAAGATCTGCCGGAACTTCCTCGTTTTGGCATGAGATTAACTGTACCAAGTGAATTTAGTAACATCAGTTGGTATGGTCGGGGACCACATGAAAGTTATTGGGATAGAAAGGAAGGAGCGGCTTTCGGGGTTTATTTTGGGACTGTCTGGGAACAATATCATCCTTATGTTCGCCCACAGGAGAATGGAAATAAAACAGAAGTTCGATGGATAGCTTTGTCTAATGATGAAGGATTAGGTTTGGTTGCTTTCGGTTTACCCCTTCTAAATACCAGTACTCTCCAATTTGCACCTAAAGAACTAGATTATGATGAAGAAACAAATCGACATTCCAATGAAATTAAACCTGGTAATATTATCTCACTTAATTTGGACTATAAACAAATGGGTGTTGGAGGAGATAATAGTTGGGGTGCTCTGGTTCATAACGAATATACACTACCTGCCAAAGAATATTCCTATAAGTTTAGGTTTAGGCCTTTTTCCCTTGAGGAAGAACCGATAATAAAATTAAGTAAATATGTGTTTTGATTAAATATTTATATTAGTGATAGAACTTAAATTTGGCTTCTTTTGTTATGGTTGCCAACTCTAGATTAAATAATTGTTTAAAGGTAGGATCCTCAGCTGACCTTCCTACTCTTTTCATACAGTATAAGCTCATTCATGTTTTTTGTTTAATGATTAAATTTTTATATTTTTTAACTTTGATACAATCATTATTAATCAATTAACAGAATATTATGAAACAATATGATAAATAAATATTATTTCTTTGTATTATTTGCTTAAGAATGTGCTGATGGGGAAAGGAAATATTGTTATCTTTTATGATAGTTTGTAAATATCCAATAGAGGTCCTTTATTTTAATGAATTTCAGAAAATTTCCATAAAATCAGCCTTCTCTTTTATTAATAATAGTAAACTGCCCAAAAAGCATTTCGAATCTCTCCTCAAAGATAAGAGAAAAAAAATTTAAAAAATTACAAGAATTTCTCAATTCGAGCTACATACAAAAACAATAGCTCACTGCAATCTAAAAAACCTGTAAAAAGAAGGTAATATGTTATGGGATCAATCGCGAAGAAAATATTAGAAGAACACATTGTTGAGGGAAAATATGAAGTTGGAGAAGAAATTGGAATTCGAATCGATCAGACGGTCACTCAAGATGCAACTGGAACAATGGCATATTTACAATTTGAGGCAATGGGGCTTGATAAAGTAAAAACTGAATTATCTGTATCCGTTGTAGACCATAATACCTTACAAACAGACTTTAAAAATCCTGATGATCATCGTTATTTACAAAGCGTTGCTGCTAAATATGGGATAAAATTCTCACGGCCAGGAAATGGGATAATTCATCAAGTATTTCTTGAGCGTTTCTCAAGACCAGGTAAGACTTTAATAGGATCTGACTCCCATACTCCAACAGCAGGAGGTACTGGAGCGATAGCCATTGGTGCTGGAGGACTTGACGTCGCAGTTGCAATGGGTGGTGGTCCATTTTATCTTAAAACACCAACGATCGTGGGAGTGAAATTAACTGGAGAATTAAAAGATTACGTTTCAGCCAAAGATGTCATTCTAGAAGTCCTTCGTAGAATAGGTGTGAAAGGTGGGGTAGGTAAAATTCTAGAATATTATGGTCCAGGAATAAAAACATTATCTGTTCCTGAACGAGCAACAATTACGAATATGGGTGCTGAAACAGGTGCAACAACATCGATTTTTCCTTCAGACGAAATTACAAAAGAATTCCTAAAACTTCAAGACAGGGAAGACCAATGGGTTGAGATTCCTGAAGGAACTAACGAGGACTTTGATGAAATAATTGAAATTAATCTCTCAGAACTTGAACCCTTAGTAGCAAAACCCCACAGTCCTGGTAATGTTGTACCACTTTCAGAATTATATGGTACGACAGTTGACCAAGTAGCAATCGGATCTTGTACCAATAGTTCATTGAAAGATATGCTAACTGTGGCTACTCTTTTAAAAGGACGAAAAATACATCAAAATACTGTATTAGGCATATCACCAGGATCACGGCAAGTTCTCATGCACTTATCTAAAACTGGTGGACTTACTGATATGATAAGTGCAGGAGCCAGATTATTAGAAACAGCTTGCGGTCCATGTATCGGAATGGGGTTCGCACCAAAGACAAATGCTACAACAGTTCGAACATTTAACAGGAATTTTCTGGGTAGAAGTGGAACCAAAAGCGCTCAAGCGTATCTAGTTAGTCCAGAAGTTGCTGTTGCCGCGGCTATATTTGGAGAATTTACGGATCCACGTAAATTGGGAGATTATCCTAAAATAGAAATGCCATCATCTATTGAAATCGATGATTCATTAATTCTTGAACCAGCTGATAAACCAGAAGAGGTTGAAATTATGAGAGGCCCAAATATTGCGCCATTACCAGAATTTCAACCAGTTCCAGAGGATTTCATTGGCACTAAAGTTCTTCTCAAAGTCGAAGACAATATAACAACAGATCATATAATGCCAGCAGGAGCTGAAATTTTACCTTTAAGATCAAACCTCCCTAAGATCAGTGAACATGTTTTCGAACAAGTTGATCCTTCTTTTCCTAAAAGAGCTTTAGAAAGTAAGGAAAATGGTGGGGGTCTTATTATTGGTGGAGAAAATTACGGACAAGGTTCTAGTAGGGAACACGCAGCATTAGCTCCGATGTATCTTGGGGTCAAATTTGTTCTTACAAAGTCTTTTGCACGAATTCACAGAGATAATCTAGTAAATTTCGGTATCTTACCTCTAACATTTTCTAACAGTGCTGATTACGATAAAATAAATGACAATGATGTGCTAGAGATCAAAGGAGTACGGAATGCATTAGAAAACAATGAAAAAATCATTGTTCGTAATGTGACTCAAGGATTTGAAATCGAAACCACTTATGATCTCTCTGAACGTGAACGTCAAATAGTCCTTACGGGAGGTAAACTAAGTTACACAGTGGCTTCAACATAAACTTTATCAACTTCCCCCACTTTTTTTACAATAATTATACATTTAATCCTTTTAATTTTGAGATTTCTTCTCTATAGAATTTTGTAAATTAAGATCGATGACAATAAATAACTTATCTTAAAGCTTGTATGTAGGATACCCAATAAGTGATTATTGGAATTTTTTTATATATATGAGTAGTTAGTACAGTTATTTACTGTTCCATAGTATTGTTATTGCTTTTTTTATATTCTTAATTGCATGAAATTCAAGGAGAATAAGAGATAACATTTTTTTTGTTTCCTTGTATTGCTTACCGTTTCATTGGAAGTATTGATTTCATTCATTTAATAATTCATTATTTAAGAAAAAGAATAATTCTTCAATAATAATGAAATAAAAAAAAGTAGAGAATTTATTGATAACTCTGCCATTTCTCTTCCAGATTGAGATCTATGAGTGTCTCATTGATATAATCAGCGAATTCATCACCAGTACAACCAGTGTCTCGTCCAGTGCAAGTAATTCGCTTTTCATATTGGGAGCAAATATCTAAGGCTTTATCCAATTTGTTAGCTTTGGCTGTAAAACCAATGTGATTCAAGAGCATAGCAGTGGCTTTTATGATGCTAGTTGGATCAGCATATTGGACACGGCCTTCATCGACCATTCGAAGACCTGAACCATGAACTGCTTCAAACATGGAATATCTCTTACCAATATTAGCTGCACCTGCTGTCCCGAGTCCTCCTTGAATCTGGGCTGCTTCATCAGTAATTATATCACCATAAAGGTTCGGAGCAGTAATTACTCGGAAGGAACTTTGTCGGGCCGGGTCTATTAATTTGGCTGTCATAATATCGATATACCAATCGTCCCATTCTACTTCTGGATAATCTTTTGCCACTTCTTCTGCAATTGCAAGAAATTTCCCATCGGTTTTTTTAACAACATTGGCTTTCGTAACCACTGTGACTTTATTGATATTGTTCTTCTTCGCATACTCGAATGCTGCTCGGATAATCCGATCTGAACCTTGGTTTGTAATAACTTTGAAGTCGATTGCCAAGTCATCAGAAACTTCAACACCTTTTGAGCCGAGAACGTAAGCACCTTCAGTATTTTCTCGGTAAAACATCCAATCAATGTTCTTTTCTGGAACTCTAACAGGTCGCACATTAGCAAAAAGGTCTAGTTCTCGACGCATAGCCACGTTTGCAGATTCAATGTTTGGCCAGGGGGAACCCTTCCAAGGAGTTGTAGTAGGTCCTTTAAGAATAACATAACATTTCTTAAGTTCTTCTAGCACGTCGTCTGGAATGGCTTTCATTACTTTAACTCTGTTTTCGATGGTTAACCCTTCTATCATTCGGACTTCAACTTTTCCTGACTTAATTTCATCTTCTAAAAGAAAGTTTAGGATTTTTACTGCATGTTTAGTTATTTCAGGCCCAATCCCATCTCCACCACATGCACCGATGATGATAGGTTTCAATGTGCTGAAATCTGTCCAATCTGGCTCAGTTTTCATTCTTTCAACGCGTTCTAATTGTTCTCTTACAAGTTTTTCAAAATGCTCTGTTGCTTTTTTTATATTTTCTTCAGACATAAATATACCGCCTTTTAAATTGTTATAATTCTTCTTCTAATTAATTATTTTTAGGTCTTGTTAAAAAAGAAAAAAAGGGATTTTAGTCCGCAAACAGAATCTCGTCCCACGGTTGGCGATAAAGTGCAGCTCTTTGACGTTTCTGGTCAAAGATGTGCCCCATCATACCAATAGATCTGCCAAGAACGAATAATCCGTTAAGCAGCTCACTGTCAATTACATCCTGTATCTCATCATCAGTTAAACCGAGATTTAAAAGGAGATCCAAGAAGCAAATTCCTATACATCCGTCAACATTCAGGATAAGATTGTTTCGCTTGGCAGTAGTTATTTTCTCTACTTCTAGAGAAAAATCGAGGTGTGGATGTTTCTCAAAGTGTTTGAAGACAAATTCTTTTAGGAGTGTAACACGAACATCTGGATTCTGGACCGACTTTATTCTATGACCAATCCCAGGGATATTGATCCCTACAACATTTTTCATGTAGTCGACAAAATCAACAGGTTTCATACCTTTATCAACTGCCTCTTTGATATACTTGGCTGCATCAGAAATAGCACCACCAAATCGGGGACCAATTGTCAAGATTCCACTCGACAGTGAGGACATAAGATCTCTACCAGCTCTAGCTGTTATTATCGCATTGTGTGCACCACTTACAGCTGGGCCATGGTCTGCAGTAAGTTTTATTACCATTTCAATATAGTCTTGCGCATATTGTGGTAATTCTTTTTT
>JAHQWW010000017.1 GCA_029856365.1 Candidatus Hodarchaeota archaeon | reverse complement strand
TATTTCTATAATTAAAGCTGACAAGCTTTTATTTAGCGACTTCTTTGTTGTCCTTTTCACATTGAATTTTCTCTCCCGTCTCTGATTTATTCACCTCATTTGAGAAAAAATCAAAAGAATTTTGCAATTAGCTATTCTTTTTTATTAATATTTATATTGCAAATCCCTTTTTTTCAATCCTTTACTATGAGAAATTAATAACAACGGGTTTTTTAGGATGCTTACTCGTTTTAGAAAATCAATAAGATTCTATCGAATTGATACTAGGAATATATTTAATTCTATCTTTCACATTACTGTTTTTTAATCTCGTATCAAAAAAATAGTTCATTATTTTTCAATTCAAATTTCTTTAAAAAAAATGCTCACAAATAGCGTTAACTGAATGAGAGAATAGTAATGCGTAATAACAAAAACCATCTGTCTAATTTTCAGATATTACTAGTTATAAGATTTGTCTTTTCGTCAATAATCTTGTCTAATAATTTTATTGTCGAGAGTGCTACGAATCAAGATGAATCATTAAATCTAGAACAAGAAAAATGTTATGAGTATCCTCTTGATTTTATGATCGTAGATCAATATGCTAATGGAGAAACAGTAATTCGAGAAAAAAGAAGTTCTCAAGATCCATCTCCTCCTCCGAAAACCAGTATATTAAATTCTAATTATACTCACCCTTTAAGTAACCATCTTTACTGAGTCCCATCTACCTCTAGCTCAAAAATTTTTAGGAATTGTAACACAATTAGGTTTAATTATCTTTTATATTTATACTATTATTTTTAGCTGCGTCTTTTAACTCAGACTTCACATTAACGATTATTCTTTCTTTTCTATTGTTATAAAATCTCTTTGGTGCCTTATACCAACCCTTGGGAAATCGATAAATATGTAAGAATAAACCATATGGAATGAGTTCAATGATTAAGGAAAATACATAATAAGGGATTATCGTTTCGGTAGTAATCTTTGAATAACGCCATTGAGATATCACATTTCCTTCAACACTAAGTTTAGTTATCTCCGGATCATTATTATTGTACCTTTTGTTATAATACGAACCTGTTAGAACGATTTCATCATTTCGAGTCACGACAATAGGTGATACATAATTTGATACACTGGATGTATCAATATAATGTATCTCTATTTCGTTATTTTGTAATATTTTCAATAAACCACTTCTTGATGAATGTAAAACAAACCCCTCTGCAATTTTATAACCGTATCTTATACCTGTACAATTTAACTCAAACAAGAGGGTAATATTTCTTAATTCAGGTATAAATTCAAAAAACTGTGTAATCCACTCATTTGTGTAAGCTCCCATGTAGAAATAAAGTCGATTATTATCTTTAATGAAGCCATATGATTCCATAGGCGCCCAATTTAGGCTTGAAATATTCCATGTAAATGAATTATAAAAAGTGTCAAAGATTCCTAAAAAACCACCTCTATTTTTGGCACCTAAAAGAATTATCTCTGCATCATTTCCTGTTATATCTAAGATACGAGGCCGCCCAATTCCGTCACTAGGGCTAAATGTGATAAATTCAATAAATTGACCAAACTTGTTAATCTTATAAATTACTTGGGACAGATCGCTGTAAAAATCCATTCCAATTGCATAAATCAATCCTTTAGAAGATACAAACAAGCTCTGAAGGGCAAACGTCCCCAATTTTAAATCCCATTCGAAGTCTCCTTGTGCATCGACCTTTAGTATCTGATAAATAGTTGGTTTCCAATAAGGAAAAATCCTAACTGGTATTATTATACCATTATCATGTGTAAAAACTACATTCCCGTAATAAATACGATAAATATCCTCGTAATTAAAATTAAGCGTTGTATCCCAGATTATTTCCCCAAGATTATCTATTTTCATTATCCAGATCGATGTTATTTCAGACCCCTCTCTCGTTTCACTGATAACGATGAATAAGTCATCATTTGTTTCGGTTATTGATTTTACAATGTGATTTCCACCAAAATTGTCCTGATTAATATACTGGATTGAAAGATGGGTAGTAGTTGGGAGTAAAAATAAAATTAATAATATTGGTACAAAATAATAGAAAAGAGACTCTTTTGATATTATTCTATAAGAGATTCGCACATCCTTCTCTCCTTCAGAATAAAATTCTTTTGAGATTTTAAAGTATTGGATGTCTTTCTTGTAAATAAATATAACAATAATCTGCCACCTATAATTTGACGAATTAATGATTTTCATGAATTCAAAATTTACTAATATTATTTTAAGATGTATTTCACAAATATATGAAAGAACTCAATAGAATAATTCTTTGTATGTTAATCAACCCCAATAGTACTTGTTGTTAAAGGGGAATGTTTTTCTCTGGAATCTGTATAAGCTGTCTCATAACCTGAAATTGTTCTTTTGTCTCTATTCACAATAAGCTCTCAGTCCACTCTTTCTTTTCCTTTATAGTTTTATACAAGGACAATTCAAAAAATTCAAAACATTATATTTTCTGTGTGATAAAACGACACTAATACCTCCATCTCTCATTTATTCTAAGGAGTCAAGGAAATATGGAATTAGAACAACCTGATGAAGTAGGAACTACTACTCCCCCTATTTTTATGATTGACTTTCTGAATGCTTCTATTTCAACAATTTTTACTGCTATATTATGGATCTTATTCTTTGGGTACTATGAATGGTTGATAGCACTGATCCCACTTTTTGGAAGTATTTCCGTTGGAACCATTATAGGTACTCTGATTGTTTTCTTTTTTACTTATTCACTCATTATTCGTTGGTTTAACGTTTGGGCATATAAATTAGCTTCATGGCGGGGTGGGGCACCTTATATGAATTATCGCACAAAATGTCCATTTCTCCAGCGAAAATTATTATCTTTTTCTTGTAGAGCTGAACAAATCTCACCTTTTGAGGTAGAATTATTCGAGAAATGTCATAAAGAACCTATGTGGGAAGCCTGTTGGCCAGAAAGGATTCCTTCAATATTACAAGTGTACAATGGGGCGCCAGCAAAGATGAAACAACAATTCGCATTTATACTTGCTGCTATGAAAGAACACGCCTCACCTGCAAGTGAGAAGATGTATGAAGTTCTGACTAGTGAAACCCTGGGACTTGAAGAACGGGTTTCTGCTGGATATGCGTTAGAAGAAATGAAAGATGAGAGGGGGATTGAACCGCTCATAAAAATGGTTGCTAAGTTTGATCAACGTACAGATCGAATGATTCGTGCAATTCTAACACGCTATCACGAAATGGCAATACCTTATCTAATTGATGCAGTTCAAAATTGTATTGATGATATTCAGTGTGGAGGACTTATAGAAATTTTGGGGAAGATAGGGCATGCTAGTAGTGTTCCTGTATTAGACGGTTTGCTAAGAAACGAAGCAACGCGGGAATATTCGAAGCTGCAAACAATTTATGCTTTACAAGAAATTGGGAGTGATGAAGCCTTTAAGATGCTTATTGCATACCTTGAAGAAGCTCCTGATGAAGAGCAACCTGTTATTAAACAAGTTTGTTTGGCTCGAAAACTGGTTAGCTTGCCATTGTTGATAGATCTATTGTCAAATCCAGAAATTTCGGAAGATTATTATACACGAGTCGGTGACATATTGGCAGAGGTTGATGCAAATACATATGACCGTTTTTTCACAAAATTGGGTGAATCAAGAGGAGTTGAGAACGCTCAAAGATTAGCTGCAATCTTAAAGGAAAACACTCCAGAAGAAAATGAGTTCTTGAGAATACATGAGGTACTTTCCAAGCATCTGACCTCTCCACCGTCTTCCACAAGTACTTCGGATTGAAATTCCATCCTTAATTATACCTAAAAGATAACGTTGTCAATGAAGAGGAAATCATTTCTCTCTTGTTACACTCGCCTTTTTTTTCTTTTTGTTAAAGCTGAATAAGGACTTTCCAACCTAACTCTTCGAGATTATAAACAAAATCACGAATGAACGACCTTTCTTTTGGAGAAACGTCCTCTATCTTGGATACTTTCTTTCCATTTAACCAAAGTTCTATTTCCTGACCAGGAAACTGAATAGTCCTCAATCTTTTTGGTACAGAATAATTTCGGAACATGGGCCTCTCATTTAGGTCTACGAGAATTAAATTAATATAAAATTTAGGAAGGCACCCCAATTTCGAAGAAATAGTAAAAGGAAATAAATTCGTGTAAGATAAACAAAAGAAAAAGAGGTTGGTTCATTAAAATAAAGGTTGAGATAGGTTGTGTGAGAAACACTAATAATTAGAGTATTTAATTTACAAATTATCGTTTTTTATCGGAATACTAATCTTTTGATAATATTAATTAATTGTAATAATAATAAAACATATTCTTAAGAGGAAGTTTTTATTATTAAAGAGGAAAATAAATGACTATTGTTATAATTTTTTTTGGTTCTGCTCTCGAATTGATCCCACAATCTCTACGTAAACACCCCTTAGTTCGAAAGAAGTGGCGTAAAGGTCTGAAAAAGAACAGGGGGATTCTATTAGATGGAGCTTTACACAGGCCATTGTTAGATTCATTAGAAGATGTGGAAAAGCGGGGTAGGCCTGATATAATACATCATTCTCTTATGAATATAGTATATTCCCCCTTATTCAGAGAGAAAAAAATTCAAGTCTTTGTCCATACTCGAAATGATCTGTGTATTGAAATTCCGTCTCATTGGAGAGTACCAGTGAACTATAATAGATTTTGTGGCCTTTTTTCTCAACTTCTGTTGAAAAAACGCGTTCCATTAACGGGTGAGTCGATTTTAACTGTTGAACACTCTTCTCTGGTTAAGTTGCTTCAAAAATTTAAAGATTCAGAAATATATATTTGTGAACATACTACTAGGATTAATAATGAGGAAATTAAAACAAAGAATCTTAATGAGATTTCACCAATTTCTTCAAAGATATTTTTAATAGGAGGGTTTCAACGTGGAGATGCGGAGTTCCACTTTCTAGAATCAAGTACTTCAGCTTATGATTGGGTACTACTCACTTTATATGAGGAAGTAAAACCAGCTTGGGTAATTGCAGCAAAGCTTATTCATTGGTTAGAGGCAAGTGGTCATTAATGGTAGTCAGGGTACTTATAGCTAGTATAAACCCCGTGAAAATCCGAGCTACTCGTGAAGCTTTTTCAAGTTTTTATGATAATCTCAATATTTCCAACATAGGAATAAATGGAATTGTTTCAACTGGGAATTATTTGAAATCACAACCCTTAGGGGAAGAAGAAACTTATGAAGCATCTAGGTGGCGAGTAAAATATGCACAGAAGTATAGTACAAGATATGATTATTATGTGGGAATTGAAGGAGGAGTCGTTTCAACTCCCCAAAACCAACCAAGGATTATAGTTTATAGCTCAATAGGTAATCACAAAATTATTGAAACAGTTAGAGGTTGTGAAATCCCTCTTCCTCATAGATGGTTTAAAAGATTGACTAATTCCCCAAAATTGGAATTAGGTGATTTAGCAACAGAAGTTAGCGGTATTTCCAATATTAAACAAAAGGAGGGAGCCGTTGGATTTATGACTCAAAATATTGTTAAACGATTTGACATCTTAAAGCAAAGTGTGATAGTAGCATTAATTCCTTTTTTGAATCCAAAACTTTTCGAGAGGTCAATGAATTGAAAGAGAGGAAAAAGAAAAATCATTAATACAGTGCATTGTTCATCTTAATCAAAGGAAGTTATGCTTTATATTAAAAGGAATTTGGTATTTAATGCGATCTATTCAGCCAATCACTAATCACACGAGAATTCCCAAACAAGTTGAACAAATTAAACATTGGTTAGATCTTTTAAGATTAGAGTATGTTATTTTATCCGATTCTCATGATGCAAGTTTTACATTTCTTCTCCCAATTAAAAACTGCCCTGATATTAATATTACCTTAGAGAAAGGCTTTTCTCATCTTTCATTTTTTTCTAATGGATTAACACGGTTATCAAATGAGTCAGAAGATGTTGTTCACTCTTTTCTCCGCCAGCTAATGAAGCTCCAAAGTCATTATTTTACTGGTAGAGTCATATCCACAAGTCCTCAAGAAGATCTACGAGTATTTCTGGGATTTCGGTATGATGAAATGTCCATGTATCGGTTTTCTAGAAAGATCCGTGAACTGATCCAATTCGTGAAAGAAATTTCAGAACTAATTGATAACTATAAAATGAATGAACTGTGGCGAGATACTGAACAAGAACCAAAATTTCCTGAAATTGATATTAGAGAGCGGATACGTTTCCTTTAATACGTAATTAAAACGGTTTATTACGCCAACTGAGGATAGTTTCTGCCCAACAAACACAGACTGCGAATAATCCGAAAATAAGAGCGAATACTTCACCTGTGGAAAGTGGTGACGTTAAGAAAAAGATGATATATCCTCCAAACAACACAGAAACAAAAATTGCATAAAAGAAGAAGCGAGGGATAGTATAATTACCAATCATCACAAATTGATTTAAAGCTCCAATGTCAATTTTTTTTGCTACTTCATAATTACCAAATCTATTCTTGCGAACTATCCCTAATGTCTCTAGTTTTTCCAGATGATAACTGGAAACACTGGGAGAGGAGAGATCTAGGCTTCGTTGTATTTCTCGAACTCCCGCAGAGCTTTTCTTCCGTAATAAGTAGAAATAAACATCAAGAGTAGTTCCTTTAATCAAACTCTCATAATTTATCTCTAAAGATTCAGTATCTTTTTCATTTATATTATCAGAAAAACTTTTGACTCTCCTTAAAACACTTCTAGTATGTTGGTGAACCATGTTAAAACCACAAGAAAAAACTATTCATTCATTTATCAGTGAGTTTCATCTGGCGATATTTAAATAAAATATGTCTGGTGTTGTCACCAACACTTTCTATGGATTTGTTGTAATAAACAAAATTAAAGGAGCTCAATCACCAAATGACCATTCGATCTTCAGAGTCGGAAAAGATCGATTCTCTTCGTGATATCCTCTCTTCACTTGAAACAACTGCCCAAGTAAGACCAGAGATCGAAAAATATGCCACATCTCTTTCAAACCGACTTCTCTCTTTAACTAGGGATTATTATGCAAGTTTAATCTTCCTATTTACTACACCACTATCATTTCATCAAAGGTTGATTTTTATGCAACTAATTTCAATTTATCCTCAAGGAAGTTCAGGAATTGATTTAGCACGATCATTGGGAATCTCTGTGCAATCTAAATCCATTTATCGAGATCTAAAAGCCCTAGAAAAGCAAGGAATTGTTCGAATTGATGAAGTTCACTCCCGCTTGAAGCTGGCGTTCGCTAATTATAACAATCAGCTTGTTAACCGGTTAGTTGAACTTGTTCAAATCCACGGAGAATCTTTAAGAGAAATGTTACAGAATAAAACACAAAAGGTTGGATAAATTTGCTATTATTACCGAACAAGAGGGTATGGCGATATCAAATCACTCTCATCGTAGTTTTAGCTATCACCCTTTCATCAATGGTTGTGATAATCAGCTTACAACCCATCATTCAGAACTCTAGCCAAACATCAAATGCGATAGGAGTTTATCAGCGTGAATCTATGGCAGATTATGCCAAGATTGAAATAGTTAATCCTCTTCTGGAGATTATAAGCTCACTAATTTTCATAATTGGAATATTAATACTAATTGAATCATTATTCTTTTGGGTTCCATCCTTAACAGACCTTACTGTAAACAAAAGCAAAGGGAAAATGATTTGGTTTTGGAAGCGATTTAGGTTTCCTGAAAGGGTGTTTACTCTATTAGATACAGATACTAAAATCCTTATTCGTCGGAAACGATCTTCTCTTAAAGGCTTGCTTATGAGAGAATTTATAATGGAGATTCACATTGCAAAGAATAGATCTGAAATTAAACGAATTTCTGATTTTACTGGGATTACGAAGATTATTCAAAAAACTCCTTCTCATACTATTCTTATGAAAACAGTAATGTTAAAAAGTTTACCGCTTCAAATTCTCCAAATTAGAACACTATTAGCTTCAAAAGTGAATATTCCTGTGAAAACGCCTTCTACAGCATAAGATAAAAACTCCTTATCGTTAAAGAGAGTGTCTATTACTGATAAAATATTACTCTCGAAGTATATAAATTATCAATATTTTAGGGAAAAGCAGTGGTTTAATTGTAGAGTGGCTGGTTATTTGGGAAAATCAAGAATTGTAGCTTATCAAGTTCAAGACAATGGTTTTTTTGATCCGGTAATCTTTAGAAAAGAGAACTTGGTTTCCTCAGAAGTTTTTATTTTCGTTGATGAGGGAAGAAAAGAAATATGGATCTGGATTGGAGAAGATGCTGATGTTAGAACACGATTCATTTCTAGTACAGTAGCTACAGAGATCAGAAGACTTTATGGTCTTACTTTTCGAGTTAGATCTGCAGATCAAGGACATGAGGGTACTGATTTCTGGGAATTCCTTAATATAATTCCACAAGAGGGGATTGGACCCACAAAGGAGAAAGAACCATTTGAACTGAAACCTCCTGTACTGAAGATCTCAAAGAAAAAGACTTCAAAGAAATCTGTAGACAAGGTTTCTAAAAAAACGATCGAAAAAAGGGGCCAGCTGAAAACAAAGCAAACTAGTCCTTTAACTGAATACATAGAGGCGAAAAAATCTTTAGTGACTACTCCCCCATGTCCCCAGTGTAAAAAGGGAAACTTAATTCCATACTCACAGATAGTAAATGTAACTTCAAGAAAGAAAGAAGTAGTACCATTCGCAAAATGGGTTTGTTCGAACTGCAATTATTCTCCTAAGGGAAACTATCCATAATTTATTCTTTCTCGTTAGAATTTTGATTTTTTGTCTTAAGTAATTCGTCAAGTTGCTTTCTTTTTTCTTCTGGCATATCTTCCATTACCTTTTGTTGTTGTTCGAGCAAATTCTGCATAAAAAGTGAATATATTAATGGAAGCATCATTTGAGTTTCAACTTTAGCTTCAAAATCGAAACGAGCATTATCACGATCTTCAATAAGACGTTCCTTAGTCATTGTACCATGTCCCAATCCTGGAACTGATTTATCTTTGATGAAATAGTTTTGACCATTATATCCTAATGGGAAAGCTTTACATTCCAAGGGCATTGAATGGTAAATATTGCAAAGTCTATTCTCTTTATCAAACATTGGACATCCTTTCTCCGAACCAGCTAGAACTAGCGTTAAAACCCCCTGTTTCTCTTCTGATCCTGCTGATTGAAGTGTCTTTAACTTCAGGTTTGGAAAAACAGCATTAATTATTCCCGATTGTGTCCAATTGCGGATGTCTACCAATGATACTGGAACAAATTCCCTTTTTTCGCAACATTCTCCACATTTTGTACAATTGAATACATACTTCTTCTTGGACTTGGGTTTTGCTGCAGTTTCCTGCTCTACTTGGTCTTTTTCATCTTTCTTTTTTTCTTCCTCTGAAGATGTTTCTGAATCCTTTTTCCTCTCTTCATTACTTTCTTTTTCAGACATTTCACCATCTTCCTTATAACTAGGTCTAATTCTTTTTTTTAATAATCTTTTTTATTTGATTTTCTAAAAATATTAAGACAACCCTAACATGGAATTAATCATCTATTCATGTTATTACATTGCTTTGCGATAAGTGCCGCTGTTGCACCTGCATTAATACCATTGTCTATATTTACAACAACCAATCCTGGAGAACAGCTCTGAAGCATTGTCATTAAGGCTCCTTCCCCTTTTCCACCGTATCCGTAACCTGCTGAAGCAGGAACACCTATTACCGGGACATTTACTAGACTAGAAACGATTGTGGGGAGAGCTCCTTCCATACCAGCCACAACAATTATTACTCTAACTTTTTTCTCGACCATTTCTTTGAGCGGGGCAAATAACCGATGAACTCCTGCAATTCCTACATCATTGAATTGGATGGTTTGAACTCCCATTAAACGTGCTATAGCTCTTGCCTCCTCTGCGACTGGCATGTCTGATGTTCCAGCGGTTAATAAACCTATATTATTTTTGGAGGTTGGAAATTGAAATCCGATTTTCGCTAGAGTGACAGTAAAAGGTTCATAGGATGTAGAATGAATGTCAAATTGGTCTATAAACTTCGTTCTTATGAGATCAAGATGTTTTTTAGGAACCCTAGACAGTAGAATGGCTGAATTATTAACCATATATCTTGTTATAATCCTTATTAAGACTTCAGGGCTCTTTTTTTCCGCATAAATCACTTCTGGAATACCTCTACGACTGTACCTACCTAGATCTAGTTTAACATAGTCTTCAATAAATTCTAGGCTAAATAGACTTAGAGCAGCTTTTGCTTCTTCCAGATCAATTTTTCCCTCTTTTAGCTGTGTTAAAATCGTATCTATATCACGCATTGTTTTCATCCTGCTTGTGAATTTCCGAGAGAATGCGTTTTCTAATTTCTCGTAGTGAAACTCCCTTCTGTTGCGCTATTCGTTTTAAATCATCATATTCTATCTTCTCTGAGATGAGCTCCGAATCTACAAATCCTCTTTTATAATGAACAGTCTCGACTCCATTCATTACTTTAATTTGGTGAACTGTTTGTTCACGGGGTACAATATGACGGAACCCTGGAAGTACTCGTACGCCAAGAGTGCCCAATTCACGGGTTAAGATAGTTGTTACTTGGAGAGTTTTCGAGGGCTCCACGATTGCTCGAATAAGAAATCCAGGACGATTTTTTTTCGAAACTGTATTAATTATTGTAAGATCAAGGATGAAATTCTCTTCAAATAAAACATCAAATAAGTAACCCAGTGTTTCTCCATCTACATCATCTACATTGGTTTCTAAGATGTTAATTTCTTCTTTTAGCAATGTTGAAGGCTGAGAACCTCGAATGATCTGCAAACAGGTTAAAGTCTCTTTCTTATACTCACGGGTTCCAAAACTTCGCCCAATTTCATGGATATACATTAGTGGAAAGTAATTAATGGGCTGCGCTTTTAGTGATGCAAGAAGTGCTGCTCCAGTTGGGGTTAATAATTCCCCTTCAATTGGGCCTCCCTTTACTGATAGATTTCCTTGACGGATGATCTCAGTAGTTGCTGGTGATGGAACAGATACTCTTCCATGAGCTATTTTAATCAAACCTCCACCTAACGCAATGGGCAAAACACTTGTCTTTATTTTAAGGAATCCTAATTGTTCCCAAAGATACGAAAATCCAACTATATCAAATATTGTGTCAATAAGAGCTAATTCATGGAAATGTAAGGCCTCAGATTGGATGCCATGAACTTTTTTTTCTGCTTCAATTAAGAAAGCCAAGGCATTAAATGCTAGTTTTTGACTTTCAGGTGATAATTCTAATTTTTTACTTAAATTATTCATTATTTTTTGCATTTCTCGGGGGGAGAATTTTCTAATTCCAGTGGTTTGAACTTGAGTCCCAATGATACCTTGTTTTTTAACAGATAGCCATTTTACCTGAAAATCAGAGTCATACTCTACCAATAGGTTCTGAAAGAGTTGACAAAATTCGGTACGAAAGGTTTCTCCTTGTAAATCTAATAATGAAGCGATTAACAAATCACCTGCAGCGCCTGATGTGGTGGGATCAATTATTACAAGCGACATTGTCAGTTTTCCTTTAAGAAATAGCTGATTTTTGTTGAGATTTTAATTTTGTTTCATAGATCTTTCTCGCTTTTGGCCCCAGAATAAATGAAATGGGAAAAAATAATAGTTTACAAATATCTAAATGTTTGGGTTAACATGTAAGAGACAACGAATGGAATAGAATCTTTATTACACTTAGGCTATAAACATGAAAATGTATGCTTTCTTGTTCAATAGGAGAAACTACGAATGTTTGGGGTAACATTACCCTTCTCTACACAAGGTTAAGTGAGTGTCACAATGCCTGAATTTCCCGAAATAGAAGCAATTCGCCAGTACTTAATATTGAACATTTCTAATGAGGTTATTTCTGAAGTAAAGACATTTCAACATACTGTAATTCGAAATCCATCAAAAGATGAGTTTGAAATCCTTTTACAAGATGCTATATTAGATCATATCGAACGAATCGGAAAAATTCTTCTATTCAAATTACATAAATCCAAGTTATTTCTTCATTTATATATAGATCATGGTTTAACTGGTAAATTAGCTTGGTCTTCGACATCACAGAAGGTTCCGAAAAGGGCTGTGTTTTCAATAAAGTTTAGAAACGGTAAGATATTAATTTATCATGATTTGAAATTACATGGAACAATCTGGCTATTCTCATGCAAAAATAACCAACAGTGTGGATACCCTCAAGTAATTGATAAGTTTGGTCCAGATATTTCGCAAATTTCCGAGAGTGAGTTTATTGAGAGGCTGAAGAGATTCAATGGTGAGATTAAGAGAGTATTAACCAATCAAAAGTTTATTACAGGAATTGGTAATGCCTACGCTGACGAAATTCTATTTGAGGCAAAGATACATCCTTTTAATAGGCGACTTCAACTAAACGAAAAAGAAAAAATAAGACTTTATCTTACATGTCAGAGTATTTTGTTTACTTCTATAAGTAAGATCTCTGATATGCTAAGTAAAACAAACAAGTTAGATAATCAGCATTACTGGCGACAACAAATCTTTAAGATTCACCTGAAGGGAAAGGAACCTTGTCCTGTCTGTGGAAACCCCATTTCGACAATAAAAGCCAGGAGAATAACTAATTTTTGCCGAAAATGCCAAATTCCAAAAAATAGGAACTTTATTTAAGAAGGACTGGAATATTGTTGGTATTAAAGAACTAAAGTTTTAGACCTAAAAGTATCAGGGTTTGATAAAAGCTTCTAATATCTGTTTCCAAACTAATCAAAAACCCTCTTATCACTTCCTACTGATAATTATATCAAAATAACTCGGACGGAACGACCTGTGCTAGATTTTTTCTTTGAACCAAGGTCTGTGGCCATTATTGGAGCTTCTTCTGATGAAAAAAAGTACGGCCGACTTGTTTTTAATCATTTTGTAGTTCCATTCCACGGTCGGGTGTATCCCATCAATCCAAATACCCCTGAAATAATGGGTATACGATGTTATCCTAGTGTTTTTGACCTCCCTGAAGTTCCCGATCTTGCTGTTGTAATTTTGCCCGCAAGATTAGCAATCAAAGCTATTGCAGATGCCTCCAAGCGTGGAATCCCTGCAATTGTCTGTATTACTGCAGGTTTTGCAGAAATCGGAAGAAATGATCTCCAACAAGAATTAGTAAAAGCTCTGGGAGACTCCCGCCTGATTGGCCCCAATTGTCTTGGAATTATAGATACTGAGAATCAGGTGAACACTTTATTCCCTAATTTTAAATTACCAAAAAAGGGGTATGTTTCTTTAATCTCACAATCAGGTTCACTAGCAATTGACCTCTTATTAGCACTTCAACAGAATAAAATTGGATTGAGAAGGTTTGTATCATATGGAAATGGTGCTGATCTTAATGAAACTGACTTTATTCAATATTTTGGACAGGATCCGGAGACAAAGATTATTGGAGCCTATCTAGAAAATGTAAAAGCTGGAAGACAGTTTATCAAAGTTTCAAAAGCTGTTGCTCGAAAAAAGGCTATAGTCGCATTGAAGTTACCAATGACCGAATTCGTGACAATGGCCGCTAAAAGCCATACAGGGGCGGTTGCCAGCACATTGGGGCTTTATAAGGAAATTCTGCGGCAAGCTGGAATTATTCAATGTGATAGTACCTCTCAATATATCAATTCGATAAAAGCTCTGTATAATCAACCTGCAGCATTTGGAAATCAGATAGCGATAGTGGGGAACACTGGAGGCCCCCTGGCTATGGCATTATATCGTATGAATCGATATAATTTAGAGCTAGGATTGTTGTCAAAGGAAACAGTTACAGAAATAGTAGAAGTTATTCAAAAACATGGCGTGCAGACCTCTTTATTGCGAGGAAAGGAAGATCTACCATTAGCATTTTTAGATTTGACGGGAAGTGCGACTTCAGAGGTTATAGCTGAGGTTACACGAGTTTTTTTGAGTGAGGAAGCAGTTTCAGGAATAATAGTTGTACCACGCTCTGATGCGCCAGTTGTTTCAAAAGATGCTCCTGCACGAATTGCTTTGATTAAAGAAGAGTATTCACATAAACCAATTCTTGTTTATAATCTTCCTGATCCTACTATTAATGCCGAATTCGAAAAATATGGGATTCCAGTCTTCAAAACTGCAGAAGATGCTGTTGATGGTATGCATGCTTTAGTAGAAAGGGGAAGAATACTGAGACAATACCTATACTAGGGGGTCTAAGAATTGAGTGCTATTGAGCCAGATAGTGACAAACAAAAAAAGATTCATGAACGTGTTCGTTCATTAATTCTACAATCAAGTGATAAAATTACTCAAAATATTCAGGTAACGACAGGGAGAATTTTTGATACTCGTCTGAAAAAAATCCAGTCATACAAAGGTGCTGGGGGAAAAACTTATGTCATTGAAGCGGTACTTTCCACATCTTTAGCAGGAGAAATAGATGGAGGGATTGTTTTGAAATTTGCTAATGATTTAGAAGCAGAAGTCGATAACGCGAAAAAGCTAGCGCAATTACTTACTTCTCGACAAACTGATTGGGATAATTGGAAAAAAAATCACGAAATATCATCTCGAATTCGACGGTTTCCAGATTTGGTATTTGCCCCAGAAGTAATCCATGTCATTCCTGAAGTAAATGCTTTAATTCTAGAGTTCTTAAGTGGTTTTACTCCGTTACTTCAGCTTCCTGTAGAACCAGCAGATCGATGGGGATATGCTGGTTATGCTTTAGCTCGATTACATGGTTCAAAACGACAAAAAATAAATATTCAACTTTACAACCCCATCTTAAAGCTACTAAAGCCTTGTATTAATGAAAAATATATTAATTTCTGGGTTGAAATTCTAGAACAATCTAGGGGTGGTGTCGAATACATTCACGGGGATAGCCACCTAAGTAATATGCTTGTTTCACCCACAAGAATTGCTTGGATCGACGCCATACTACTTCCCGAGCTTGATCGAATGGATGATGTAGGATATATCATAAGCCATGCAGTTCAAGAAAACATTGCAGAAAACATCGGATTTGGTATTAATAATTTAAAACTAATCAAATCTATTACAAGGTCTTGGGTACCTATCATTCTAACATATTACAAACAAACATTCGACATTTCTCAGCTATATACTCAACTTCCTTTGGATTTTTTCATTGGCTCACATTTAATCATTCGTGCTAGATTATGGGAGAAAGAAATAGCAACCATTCTTACAAGAATAGGTCAGAAATTCATTTATGAAATGCCTATATCGAACATGCTTCAGGATTAAGACCCATTTATCCAACCTAACATTTATTCCGTCTCAACCATTTTCTTATATCAAGAAGTAATATTAATAATAACTAATCGTAAACCTATATCTTTCGGACAACTGTAGTTCACTTGAATTTTCTCTCCTGCGAAGCTTGTTCTTGATATTTAGAAAAAAAGGAAGGATAACAATGAAGATAGAAATAGACGGAATATTAACAGATAGACCCGCAGTTTGGTGGGATAGTACTAATGGTGTTGTTCGTATGATTGATCAAACTAAAATACCATTTCAGATTGTGGTACATAATTGTCCCACTTATCGTGAGACCGTCCAAGCAATAGAAAAAATGATCATTCGTGGGGCTCCATCGATCGGAGCTGCCGCCGCCTATGGATTAGCTCAAGCTATTCAGGAATTTTGGAATTCTGAGGAGTTTGAAGATCAAATTAGAACAGCTTATAATGAGTTATTAGCAGCACGACCGACAGCTGTTGATCTCAAGAATGGACTTGACTTAATCCGTACTATTGAGCCATTGACTCCAGAAAATGCCCTAAATCAAGCTCAACTCTTTGCAAATCAAATTGCAGAAGAGGGATGGAAAATTGGTCAGGTTGGAAAAGAATTAATTACTCCTAATTTGAATATTCTTACACATTGTCACACAGGTGCGTTAGCATTAGTTGATTATGGCAGTGCACTCTCTCCTATTATACAAGCGTGGGAAGAGGGAAAACGTTTTCATGTTTATGTCGATGAAACTCGGCCTAGATTTCAAGGGCGAATGACCGCGTGGGAACTTAGTCAATATAACATTAATCATACCGTAATATGTGATTCTGCAAGTGGTTTCTTTATGTCACAAGGGAAAGTTGATTTAATCATACTCGGTGCTGATCGTGTAACAAGGAATGGGGACATCGCAAATAAAATTGGTACCTATAATCTTGCAGTACTCGCTTCTCATCACAACATCCCTTTTTATACAGCTTTCCCAACATCTACCTTTGACTTCTCAACTCTAACTGGAAAAGATATTGTAATTGAACAACGTGATACCAAGGAAGTAAAACAAGTATTAGGTTACTCACACACTCTTAATAAAAACGAAATTGTTTCATTATATACTGATGAGGTTGTTTTTAGTAATCCTGCTTTTGACGTGACCCCTAGTGAGCTCATTACGGGATATATCACTCCTCATGGTATTTTGAATAAGTTTCAACTTGAAGAAACATTTTCTAACTAAGATAATCATATATCCAAAGGAATTTCATATTTATTCTTTTTAGATGATAGTAAAATCAGACAAGGAATGAACTAAAATTTCGTTGGGATATACATACCTTTTTCTGAAGTTTTATATGATAATTCGGAGGATTTTATTAGAACATTTTTAAATTCATGATAACACATAATTAATAGGAATTCAATACACTAAATAATTGGCAATATTAAGGGAATAGATTGATTAACTGTTTATTATATCTTTAAATATGAAGTGATAGAAATGAAGGAACTTGTGAATCAAATACGATCAGTTACAACATTTTGTGGATTTGAGATTGAATCTATAGTATCACGCAAAACATTTATGGTTTTAGATCTAAAGTCAAAAAGCCGATTTCGTAAGAAAAATTACCACTTGGGTGTTTCAAAGAGTCTTAATGGTATCTTGGCTGCTGAACGGGAAATGACTCGAAAATACAAAAAGAACATAATTATTTTTGATCCAATTAACCACCTTCCTTCACCAACGTTTAACAACGTTACGCTTTTCCATGATCTTGATTCACTTCAAGAGGTTATAAATGAATGAAAATAGGATTAAGTGTGACTTTCATTTGAAACACAATGATTTTAAGTAAATGAGAGAATCCCAATGACAAAATATAGAGGTACTATGCCTCCTGAATTTCCTGAATTAAGTGAGATGGATCAAGGCTACTCTCTTCTTATTAAAGGACTTCCTGGAACAGGAAAGTCGAGCTTATCTTTAGAATTGGTGAGTCACCTCCCAAATTCGTTTTTCATTAGCACACGTATCAGTCCTGAAGTTGTAATGCAGGATTTCCCTTGGGTATTAGACGAAATCCCTGAAAATCGGAAATATCCCTTTTTTGTTGATGCAACAAGATCAGGGTCGCAAACATCCAACAATAACATATCAAAAATGAAATTTGAGACAATACCTGAATTTGTACAACAACTTTTTACTTTAGGAGCTGATCTCTCAAACAAAGTTATTGCTATAGACAGTTGGAACGCGCTAATAGTTAATTTGTCTGAAAGTCAAATTAGTCATTGGGCATCTGCAATAGTCCAACATTTACGAGCAGAAACTTCAAAAATCATTTTTGTTGTAGAAGGTGTACAAGCTACAAGCCTAGACTGGACTGTCGATGGTATAACCGTTCTTAGTAAGAGAACAATCACTTCTACTCATGGTATTTCCCGACGGATTCGTGAATTAAGTTTCCATAAAATGCGGGGTAGAGAAATATACAATGAAACATATCTAACTTCTTTAGCAAAAGGACGGTTAATGACTTTTTATCCATTTAAATACCGTTTTCCTGCAATTATTCTGAAATCTGAAGTCATAACTGACCCCGATGACCATCATCTCTCTACTGGCTCTATTGGATTTGATGATCTCCTTGGAGGTGGCCTTGAACGAGGTTCCTGGAATCTTTTTGAAGTGACTACTACTATTGGAGATGCTCTGGACATCGTTTTCATGCCTTTGATCACCAATCATTTAAACAATAAACGGCCAGCAATTACTATTTTCCGTGAGGGAGTTAGTTTTGATTCAAATCAACCCTACCTCGATGTTTTTACTGGGAGTAAAAAGTGGATCGAACAAACCGTAAATATCGAACGATTTGTACCAGAAAAAACATCCAACAGATTCGAACTACCTGATAAAATTGACCAATTACTCGATATCCTTGAAATATCCAAACAATCTTTACGGAAGGAAATTGGTGGGCCATTCCTGATAAATCTCGGATTGGACACTCTAGAGAACAAGTATGGAATACCAGCACTCAATGAATTTATCGCAATCACAGTATCCAAGGCACGATTAGAAGGAGATGTAATCGTCGGGTGGCTTAAAGAAAACCAAGAGTTCCGAGGAGGAACAACGGCCGCGACTTCACACTGGAAACTAGATCTAATAAATCGTGCGTTGGTTCTAGAGGGGATTATTCCAGCGACAGAGTATTATGCAATTTCACCTATCCTTTCTAAGGGTTACATTGATTATAAGCTAACACCTATAATTTAAGGATTGAAGCGCGAAAGTCTTTTGAAAGCAAGCTGAATTTTCCCCTTTCTTAAAGAAGAAGGATTGATTCTATGGATTTTCCTGATCCTCGTGTTCAGAAAATCATTGAGTATTTGAAGAAGGACTTGAACTCAGAAGAATTCAATGATTTGACAATAGAAATTGAAGGATTATCCTTATCTCAAAGGTTCCAAATCTTTTGTTTAATTAAGGATCGAAAAATTTTTCCTCCAGAGTTATTTCCTTTAGAGAATAAAATTTGGGAAAAATTTCATGAGCTTTTCCGCAATGATTATACAGAAACGTCATTCCTTACTAAGAATTACGATAACAGTCTTGAACTTGCTGGAATAGCTTTGTTGACTGGATTGTTAGATTTAGAGGATTATAGAACTATTATCCGTTTTCTTTATACCAATGTAGAGGATTACGCAAATTTAATGTTCAAGTTAAATGAGAATCTTCTGCATTATCTCCGGGTACGAAGTGTTGGTTCTCAAGTTCTTAGTGTTTTTAATCTTCTCTTGGAATTTCTAGGGATTCCTTTAGTTGTTACAGATAAGCTGAAAAATGATCTGTTAGAGTTCTTTCCCGAGTTGAAATCTGAAATAAATGACTTTTTTGAACAACCAATCGCTACAATGCAACGCTATCCAGAATATCTAGATGAAATGGCTGAGCAGCTGAACTATGATAGAAATCTTCCTATCTTAAAGGATTGGTTAGATCATGAGACCTTGTTTAAATTGGAAAGAATAAAAGTCAATCATTTCATCAAATCATGGAAACCAAGAGTATCAAGCACTGTTAATGAGCTAGTTGCTGATCTTAAGGGTGCATTAAATAGTAATAATCTCAGTTCAATACCGCTGGTATTTAATTCATTCATAAAACCATTCTCAGCTTTTCTAAAACCTCATGAAGTAAAATCAAATGATTTAAGTTCAAAAATTCCCCCAGAAATGTTACAAACTTATGTAGAGAAGTTAGGCTACCCAATTTTAAGTCACAAAGAAGTGAAAATAAAAATAACCTTTCTAGGAGGAGCTCAAATTGGCACAATGGGTATTTTGATATCTACTCCTCAATCGACTATTCTTATTGACTATGGAATGTCAGTAGCTAATTATCAAATTCCTTATTGGAATGAGTCTTTGGAATATTTAGATGCGATATTAGTAACACACGCTCATCTAGACCATATCGGAGCTATCCCCTATCTCTATGCACAAGGATACAAGGGATGTGTGTTCGGTAGTGGAATGACTAAAAATTTTGCTAATTTTCTTCTTGTTGATAATCTTGAATTAATGAAAAAGAATACTAGTGATGCAATCAGAGAAGCTGATCATCGGTTCAAATATCTCTCTCGGTCAGCATATGTTTATCAAATGTTAGATAGATATGTAACCATTAAAGCAGGAGAAGAATATCAATTTACTCCAGATATTGTGATCAAACCCATTCCTGCATATCATATTCAAGGTTCTTTTGCCTATCTTGTTGAATGTGGAAGCAAGCGAATTCTTTTTTCTGGAGATATGAACTTAGATTCCACTGCACTTTTTGTGGAGACACCCCAGCTTCCTAATGATGCGGATCTTTCAATAATTGATGGTACATATTATGGTCAACCTGCTTTTGATCCAAGAAAAAGAGATCAATTACTTTTTAAGGCGGTGAAGGAGGATGATCGTGTGATCATTCCTGCATTTAGCGTGGGTAGAGCACAGGAAGTAATGATTAAACTAGAAAAAGCCGGATTAACAAAAGAACGAAAGATTTCTTTGCTAGGGATGGCCACTAAAGTTGCCCGAATCTCTGGATTGAAAACTAAGGGACATTTGAGTGATCATCTAGTACAACCTTTTGATGATGAGGTGGTGATAACTGGAGGTGGGATGTTAAGTGGCGGATATGCGAGAGAGTTGGTAGAGGAGAGTAAAAACGATCCTAATACTACCATTATTCTCTGTGGATTTTTAGCTAAAAATACATTGGGTTACAGATTGTTACATGAATTGGAGCCACAGTATAGACAAAAAATAGTATTCACGAGATTTAGTAGTCATTCCTCGAGTGAAACACTTTCATCTTACTTAGAGTCTATTAAAGGTAAAAAAGTTCTTGTTCATCTTGGTTCTCTAACTAAAGATCCTTTCACTACTGAAAAAGTTCGAAAATTAAAGGAATTTTCTCGTCAAGACTATTACATTCCATCTTTAGGATCTTCTCTAGAAATCTAAGATGATTTTCAATAATAATTTGTTTGCCTATGTTGTAAGGAAGGAAGAGAAGATCTAACCTCAAGTAAAACTGATGGATCGAGATTCCCTGTAAGAACTTCCTCTTTTTCTGTACCTTCTATTAGATTATTTCCACCAGGGTCATAAATTAATGAGTGTCCGAAAAACTTTGAGTTTGGATCACTTCCAACACGATTTACACCACACACAAACAATTGATTCTCAATTGCTCTTGCTTGTAAAAGTGTTTTCCAAACTTCATATTTCGGGTATGGAAATTCAGCTAAATATATCAAAAACTCAGTATTACCTTCCAGCGCCACTCGACGACTCAACTCTGGAAATCTCAAATCATAACAAATCAATAGACCTAAATTTCCACTATTTATCTTGAAAGAAACACTAGAGTGAGTAAATCCTCCAATGGAGAAGACTGTTGGTTCATTCATTGGAGGAAACAAATGGATTTTGCGGTATTTTCCGAGAAAAACTCCATTTTCATCAATGACCACAGCTGTATTGAAATACTTGTCCTCTTTGTTCTCAATATAGCTGGCTACAAGCACAGACGAGAAGTCTTTAGCCATTTGTGCAAGAAATGTTGTAGTCTCCCCTTCTGGAATTGATTCAGCGTGTAAATGGACGTTGTCAAGATCATATCCTGTAGAAAACAGTTCAGGTAAACAAACAATGTGAGGAATCTCGGGAGATACTTGTGAAAAAGCTTTTTCAATTAATGAGTTCACTTTTTTGAGGTTTTCCTCTTTTTTACCGAATTCAATGTCCATCTGAATTAGAGAGACTTGTGTTTGCTTCATGTCTGGTTCCAAACTCACTCGGGGGAGTAATCGACATTAACTTTTGCAAAGGTACGTTTGGTTGAATAGAGGTAAACAAGAAGGAAAATTACCACAGCACCAATAATTGAAGCAACAATTCCAACGATAGTATGAAAGAATGTTTCATAAGTAGTTTCAGCTTGAAACGCGAAATAAAAAAAATCCCAAAACCCATGAATTGCAATAGGGAAAATTAAATTATGGTTTGTAGTTTTGAAGACATAGGAGAAGGTTAATCCCATCGTAAATGCACTGAAAAGGATAGCAAACATATCTTCCAATCTACCTCCTGGTGCTAATAACAAAAGGTGTAAAAGACCAAATAAAGCCGCAGAAACAATAGCTGAGAAAATGAATGAGTATTTTGTCTCCAGAATGGTTTGTAGATAACCACGAAATAGAAGTTCTTCTCCAACTCCAAATGCGAAAAAAGCTATTATAAGAGATAATAGGATTCCTACAATGTCAAGAAGTCCTTCAACTACAACAATTTCGAATGTATTTTCGATTAAAATGGTTGGGATAAATCCAGCAATGGTAATCGGGATACTAAGGAGAATCCATTCCCATCCAAACTTCTTATCCCAAGATAATCCTGATTCGCTCATTTTTTTCCTGTCAAACTGCAAAAAGATGTAAACTAAGCCAATACCAACAATTCCGTTCATTGCACGGACAAGATTAATCTCTAAGGTCTCGGGATAAGCATTTCCATCATTAAAAAGAGTTCTTACGAAGCGAAGTACAAATCCTTGAAAACTAAAGATTAAAATCACGCAAATGGCGAAAAAGAGAATAACACGGATCCATAAATCTTGCGTTGAATATTTTTTCATCAGTTAAATCCTCTGATAGCTGTTTGAATCTCTTTCATTTTGAATAGAGTTGAAAAGTAACAATTCAATTGATAAATACGAAAAGATTTTACTGATCCAAGAAAGGATTGAATATATTTTAAAATGATTTTGATATATTGATTCTCAGTGAAAAGCTGTGGTCGCTCCTTTCTTACCTTTTGTTGGGTTAACCGTTTTTGCTTTGGTCAGACAGGTTGTTACAGACTATACTGCTAGTATGGCTAAAAGAAAGCTAGCAAAATCCTTTTTGATAGAACGACTAGACTCAAAAATTGAGACAAAGTTTGGGAAAGATTTTCTAAAGAAGAAATTGAACAATGAAAATATGGAGGAAATACGACAGATAATTTATGAAGAATTATCCGCCTATTCTCCTCGTAAGGACTTGGATCAACTAATTATTAACAGCGCTCAAAAACTAAGTGATGAACACCAACAAATATTGATTAAATTGGATAATGTTGAGTCATTACTTGAAAAGATTTCCATTCCTCTAGCATATAGCCTTGTTAAAGAGAGTATTGAGGAGATTCCAGAGGAATTGTTAAGTGGACTTTTAGACGGAAGTCTTCAAGGTCACGATTCATCTCAAAAAGTACTAACTGAACTCACAGAAGAGAAACAAGTGTCATCAGATGTTTTTAATACCCTAAAAGAATTTGAATTTATAAAAAGAGTTAACACAGAAGGAGAAATGCAAATCTCTCGTATAGTACAAAAATTTACCAACTCTAGTGACGAAATTAATAGCTTGAGTACATTGATGGATATTTCAACGTTGTTAGTAGGAGGAGGATCAAATGAAGAGTTGGAAAATTTAGTTTCTGAATTCATCTTTAAAATGATAAATGATGGTGTAGATACATCTCTCATTGAAGATTCAGTAATTTCTTTCTGTTTCCTAATTCATCGCCTAGGGAAATTAGACCTTTTATCTGAGAGTGACCGTCTAGTTTTGAGTTCATTTTTGAGGAAAGATGTTCAAAAGATAGAAGACCCGACTCGCATGCTCGAAGCATATTATTTACTTTCTGTATTAGGGAAGGCTGATGACATTAATACAACTTTCATAAAGGAGATATTAGAGCGACATCAACAACAAGGAATTAGTACAACTAAAGAAATGGCAAAACAATTACGTGTTGATGGAAGGTTAGCACGATTTTTAAAACGCTTAGGGTTTAAAACCTCTAAGCCTGAGTCGTCTCTTCGTAATATAAAACTATTGATACGAAAATTGGATAAACGAAAGTTTGTAAGAAGTACAAAGTTGTTGAAATACCAACTAGACCGATTAATAACCGAATTCAACCTATTGATAACATATTTTGAGAAAAAAGAACCATTACAGGTTGATCTTGATGAAATTGTCGAACTTATCCAAGTTCTCTTGGAAATCTTAAACCGGCCTCAAGTTTTTGAATTAGATCTTGAAACTAGAAAACGTGCTATTGAATTAATGGATGCTGCTTACTACCTTTACGATTTACTTGCCATTAGAAATTCTTGGAATCTAATAAACACATTTCAATTGGGTGTTAAATCCCTATATTCCCCCACCCTTGGAAGTTATAAAAGAGTAACAACTGATCAAGCGACATTTAATCGTGCTCTCACTGATTTCACACGGAAAAAGCTCCGCAGGGTCGAACGCGATTTACCTAGTCCTCCTCGAAAGGAGGTTAAAATTAAGAGGAGAGGGTAAAATACAGAAATGCTTTTTTTCTGAAATGAGTGAATTTTCCTAATCTTTTTCGCTAGTACTCGCAATTTACCAAAAATTCCTCTACTTGTTGTTATCAGAATTAATCTGTGAAAACTGACCCCTAAAAAAAAGCTGTTTTTAAAGGATATAGTCCTGTAAAAGTTTGACACTCTCAATAAGTCGATGAATTGCAAACATTTTTAATCAATCGTAAGTGATTGTTGTTCCAACAACAGCAAGATGAAGTAGAACGAAAAATAAATTCAAGATCGTATTTTAAGGCAGTTATGTGTCTGGTGTAAGAATGCTTTTTGAAGGGATAATACTTACAGTAATGGCAGATACAGGGCCAATGACAGAGTTTAATCTCTCAAAGTTAGATGATACGAGTGCGATGAAACTCAGTATCTCTCTTATGACCGCGCTCGGTTTAGGTGAGAGTCAAGATCAATTGAATCAGCTTCATGGTTCTTTCCCAGTTCCTGGTCGCAAGGAATTAGCTTTAGCTTATCCATTCATGGTTTCTTCTTCCACCTCGGTTGATCCTCGTATTCAAGCATCTGGTCGATATTGCACTATTTTTCTTCTGTTTCTCCGTGAGACAAAACAAAAAGTGCTATCAAGTTATGAAATAATTGAACGAGTAATGTCAAGAATCCTCGAACCTGTTAAAAAACAAGAAAATTTAACAGCCGAGGTTTTGAAGGAGATTTATACTAATATTGAAAGCATAGTAGCAACCAGGGAGGGAACAAGTACTCCTGTAGCTATTAAACAATCTGCTGCGGATTTAGAGCGACTTAAAGTTGTTCATGATCGTCATCAGATTCTTTCAGGACTAATACGAGAAATAACTCAAATCCAAACATCAATGGCTAAATTGTTGGATGAATTCATGGTTTTTACAGACACACCAATATTGGAGGGAGCCTTCTATATGCGCCCAACTATTAAACCTGAAGATTTTATAAAGATATTACCATTGATTTCCCGATATGAGAAGGTTCTAGCTAGGCTAGATGGGGAAGATAAGGAAACAGTAAGAGAGATCGTGGAACCTTCCATTCTAGTAAGAATCGGTAATCTCTTCTATTGGAAGGCACTAACCTCTCAACAAATACTCGAATATGAAAAAGCTATTGAGTTCTATATACGAGCAAACCAGCTCAAAGACGACTCGATACTATATCTTACAATTGGGTCTATTTACCGAAGAATCGATCGTCCTGGTGATGCAAAGAACTGGATTGAGGGGGGATTTTCTCGGATGAGACAAAGGAAGGAATCAATTAGGATTTCTCGAAATGTACTCTTCGGAGATGTCCGATGACTTAAATGTTTTGAAAAAAAAATCCCTCCTTGATTTGAAGAGTTATTTATCAGCTCGAATTACGTTTTCTTTTTTGTTTTTCAGGATTACTTGCTGGTACTTTTCCTCCTGTTAACCCCACTTCTTTAGCTAGCTCCATGAAGGGGAGAATCATTTGTGCTACAGATTTATATGCATCTTGTCCTTCTCCAAGTAATATCATTCGATCTACGTTGATATTCTTAAAAACTTCAGGAAGCATATCCAACGTCTTTAACTGAATATATTTTTCGTCTGCTTGACTTAAGGCCTTTGCCTGTTCAAGAATTCCCTTAGCTAGAGCAATTTGAGTCTGAGTGATCTTAGCAGCTTCACCTTCTGCTTCTGCTAGTAATTGGTCTTTACGTGCCTCCGCTTGTTGACGAATACGTTCAGCTTCTACACCGACTTCCTGTGTGACTCTAAGGTATTTTTCTGCTTCTGCGTTGATTTGTTTTTGTCGACGTTCTGTTTCAGCTGCAATTATTGCGCGCTCTTGCTCTAATTGAGCGATTTGAATTTCTCTCTTTTTAGCTTTTGTTTCGATAGAAAGTTTAACCTCTTGGTCTGACATGCCTGTTTTTTGTCGCACATCAAGGTTACGGAGTTGAACACGTTCTTCCATTTCAGCTTGCCGAAGTTGTGCATTCTGTGCTTCTTCGATCTTTTTCACAGCTTCTAAATTGTCTTTGAGTCGGTCATCAAGGACTTCGACATCTCGGATTTCAATAGATTCAATAGTTACCCCCCAATCTCCAGCAAGCGCATGAAGTTCTGTAGTAACATTTTTGATGATCTCTACACGATTACGAATAATTTGCTCTATTTTCATATTAGCACATGTCGTTCGAATAATTGCCTCAGTGGCATTTTTAATTGCCTTTTCAACATAATCAGATCGTGCAGGGTTCCAACTTACTTTAGAAAAGGAAATCTCGGGATTTGTAACTCTCCAATAGACAAATGCGGTTAATGCGACATCTTGGTATTCATAAGAAACAACTTTTTCACGAGCTTCCAATAAGGTTTGTTGAACAGTAGTAGGAATAACTATTACTTCATCGAAGACAGGCCAGAGTATCACAGTCCCACCTGTACCAGCTCGTTTAACTTGTCCACGTCGGAAATGAATGACATATTCATTGGTTTTAAATTTTTTAAATCGAGAGAGATAAAATATGATGAAGAAAAGAAATAATAAGAATAGAAAGACGAAAGCTATCGAGATATAAGGAATTAGTTGAGGAGCCGCAGCCATAATCACTATGGCAACAGCAACAAAACCAATAAACAAACCACCAATATAAAATAATTCTTTTTTCATTTTTTTCACCAAAAATTTGCTTTAAGTTTCTCTCACTCCCATTTTACAGTACCTTCGGGAATTAGCTTTTTTTCTGTTTCTGTCGAAGACCATTCATCTATAATTAGTGTGTTTTCTTGGATTTCAACGACATAGGCGGTCATACCTCTAGCAATCGCCCCATACTTGGTTTTAGCGGCCATTTTGACGGGCCCATGAACTGAGGAGGTTTCAATTACTACGAGGCCACCTTTTTCATCAACAGTAGTCAGTGTCTTGACTGGATCATCGGCCTTTATGGTTTCTAAAGCGGTTTCATAAATTTCTGAGACAGCAATTTTCTCCCAAATCTTAGAAACAAGATAAGTGGTAACAAATGGCAACCCAAAAATGATTACAACCAGAATCAAGGGATGAATAGCAGCTTCTATTAAAACTGTACCTGAACCCCCAAAGGTTATCATAAACGTTCCTAGTAAAAGCATTAATGGTGCTGGAGTGTCTACACCATGATCATCTAAACCAAGATGTTTGTCAACACCAACGCTAGCGTCATGGTCCATATGAATACCAACATCGGTATCGATATCAACATCTGCATCAACATCGAGAGAAACATCATGATCTAAAGAAAAATCCTTATCTAAAGCGACCCCATGATCTAAAGAAACATCATGATCAATATCGTGATCGAGATCAGCACCATAGTGAAATAAATGACTCCCTTGAAGGAAGAGTGTTAGAAAGAAAATGATTAATCCAGAGATCAAGCTGCCCAAACAAATCTGTTTTAGGATTAATAAGAGAAGGTTAAAATCGATTGGTGCCATGTTGTTCACTTCCTCTTGGGTTATAAGCCTTCTTATATTTTTGCCTTGCAGAACTTCACCTTGATATAGAACATAACCTCAAATTAACGAAAGATTTTTACTCACTTCAAACCCTTTTATTCTTATTATCTTGAAATTATTATCTAAATTTGCTTTTATTGTATAAATTAAGATAAAATTTGAAATATATCATTAGTAATTGTATATTAAAATTCTTTGAGCTCATAGAGTTATAAGAAGTATTCTACGTAAATAATAAAAAGGACGGGGTCAAGAATTGTAAGAAAGTATCCAGTAATAAATTACGTATTTCCAGGAATACTTGGGAAATTACATATTAATCGATGAATATTGACGAATTTGCTGCCTAAATTGGGGATCATACCTTTTAAATCTCATGTACAATTATTAAAACAGTTTAAAGATACCAAATGTCGTTTCATCCAATTTAAAGCAAGAATCAATGACACCCATATCACGTATACATATAAGACCCCTATGACTTATATGTATGAGCAAACCTTTATTTATCCCTTACGAATGGTTATTTTTATGAACATCTGATGGACTCCAACTTATGGAGATCCCAGAATGATCTTCATCCGATCCTAACCTAGTAGACTAGTAATAAAGGCTCAATCCTCAGCTCAGAAAAGTATTAATGTGGTTTTCATGTTTAATCGGATTCTCGTTGCTAATAGAGGAGAAATCGCCAGTCGAGTTATTGGTTCTGCTCAAGAGATGGGAATCGAAACCGTTGCTGTCTATTCTGATGTCGATGAGGATGCCGTTCAGGTTCATGCTGCAGATTTTGCTTATCCTCTGGGAGATCCTAAGCCATCTGAAAGTTATCTGAATATGAATAAAATCATCAATGTAGCTCTCGAGAGTGGATCAGAAGCCATTCATCCTGGATATGGTTTTTTATCTGAAAATGCCGAATTCGCGAAGAAAGTCATTGATGCAGGATTGATTTGGATTGGTCCCACCCCTGAAGCTCTCCATGCGGTTGGTGATAAGATTCAGGCCAAAAAAACAATGAAAGCTGCAAATATTCCAGTCATTCCAGGTTATCATGGAGGATCTCGTAACAAAAAATACCTCTTGAAGAAAGCTCAAGAAATTGGTTTTCCACTCTTAATTAAAGCTGCTGCTGGTGGTGGGGGACGGGGTATGCGGATTGTTAACTCTAAAGAAGAGTTTTTTTCTTTGTATGATAGTGCCCGCCGAGAAGCTAAAGCTGCTTTTGGCAATGGTGATGTTTTTCTCGAAAAATACTTTGAACATATACGTCATATAGAGTTTCAAATTTTAGGAGATCATTTTGGGAATATCATTCATTTAAATGAACGGGAGTGTTCAATCCAACGACGTCATCAGAAAATCATTGAAGAAACACCTTCTATGGCGTTGGATGACGATTTGAGGAAACAGATGGGAGAGGTAGCCATTGCTGCCGCTCGCGCAGTAAATTATACTAACGCTGGCTCCGTTGAATTTATTCTTGATCAGGATAATAATTTTTATTTTATGGAAATTAATGCTCGATTACAAGTGGAACACACGATTACCGAAGCTACCACAGGTGTAGATCTTGTCAAATGGCAAATCAAAATAGCAGCTGGCCAAGAGATTACATTGAAACAAGAGGATGTACTTGGACGAGGTCATGCATTAGAATTCCGTATTTATGCAGAAAATCCAGAAAAACAGTTCATGCCTACTGCAGGGAAGATTTACCAGATGCAATTTCCTGTTGGTGTCAATATTCGCACTGATTTGGGAATACCTACTTCCGGAGGGGAAGTTTCTACGTTTTACGACTCTATGATTGCAAAATTAATTGTCCAAGCTGAGAATCGCGAAGAAGCAATTCAAAAAATGCGTTGGGCGTTACGTAATTACTCTGCTCAAGGAGTGAAGACTAATATCCCCTTTTTAAAAGAGGTTCTCAACCATCCCAATTTTCTGTCTGGGGATACTCATACTGACTTTGTCGATGCTCATTTCTATAAGTGGAGAGAATATAAAGAAACCCCCAATGAAGTCTTATTAGCAGCCGCCCTTTTTGAGGTAATGGAACCTTTTATGACAACAGGTAACGATGTCAACGCATCCGTAGTGTTAAATGGTATAGATCAGCATTCAACGGTGATCTGGCGAAAAATGGGAACATGGGGCCGAGAAAGTCTTGATGTAATTTCAGATAAAATAACTGGCACCTTAGGTAGAGGGAAAAAGGCTATTAAGAAGATTATTCCAGTCAAAGGAAAAGATATTGGATCCTCATTCCTCCCTGATTCAGATCCTTTCTCTCCTTGGAGAAGCTTAGGCTCGTGGAAACTTAACAAGGATGAAAAGTAGGAGCAACCATGAGCGAAGTTTTTAATTTCGATGATGGTAAACACAGGTTTGAAGTTCGACTTCGTCGGAATAAAAACAATTCATATGTAGTAATGATTCATAGGGGGGATGGAGCAGAGGAGAAGGAGCTTCAAGTTAGTGCTAAAGTCCTTGGTACTGGCCAATTTCAATTTTCTTTGGACAATGTTATCTACAAATGTTCGGTAGCTAAAGATGGCGATGTTAGATTCATTCATTTAGATGGTGAAGACTACGAAATAACGCGGGTTAGCGAAACTGCGGAAGAGTTCGGTGAAGCGGAAGAAGATTTAGGGAGTTTATCTAGTCCTATGCCTGGCAGAATTGTAAAATTGTTGGTTAAGCCTGGAGACCGCGTGAAAAAAGGTCAAGATCTCATTGTGGTTGAAGCCATGAAAATGGAGAATAAAATCGCTGCGCCCTTTGATGGAACAGTAAAAAAAGTTTTTTTTCCTGAAGGGGATCAGATTGAAGCCAATGTGCCATTAATCGAAATAGAAGAAGGTTAATGGCATATGGAAGAAAATAAGGATGGAATAAAGAAATTTTTTCATCGAAGGGTTAATTTAAGAATTCCAATGATAATAATTTGATTTTTTTTTGAATTAATTTGGAATATGGAAGAAAATGAAAGTAAAGGGAAGGATTGAAAGAAAACTTTTACTATTGGATTATTGATTATTACAGCCATAATGTTTAATCGATTTTTTTCAGGACCCGACGTTTTTTTCCCTTATAGGTCGAAGAATCAGGGAGTAGAGGCTTTTTTTGAGCCACTTTAAATCCACCCTGTACTCCTGTAAGACGTAAAGCTGAATCAAGAATAAAAGTGTGTATCCAAAATACAAAGGTTTGAGCAGTAATTAAGGTTGGTTTGGGAAATAATAAGTAATTATGCTTCCAATGTAGTAACTGACAAAGAGTCATCGCCTGTGCTTTAACCTGTTTAAAGGTGTTTCCCAGTAGATCTGTTCCTTTAGTCCATGGAACCAGTTGGAGCGAACATTCATAGAAATCGGAATATGATTCTAGCTTGTCATTCATGGCAGGATTGCCTCAAATCTCTCAATGAATTTTTCTTCAAGTTTTGTGAATAATTATTAAACAAGCAGTTGTTCATATTGAGAGGTGAAATTTGAGATTCTTGAATTAGTTTTCTGAAAGACTTATTTTTGGAATTATTATAAGGACAATAATTCTGTACTGATGATTCATGAAAAGATCCAACAGTATGTTTATCAAAAGAGGGTTCTTGATAAGAGTATAATGAAAAAGAAGCTGATGAGAAGGAATTTCTATTAGAAAAATTCAATCTTTCTTTGAAGAATATCTGTAAATGTTCAAGAAGTTCATTTCTCGAGGTCAGAATTTTATCAACAGAGGGCATAAGACGCACGAGTGTTCGGAAAAAAGGTCATTCTCTAAAGATATAGGTTCCAGAGGTGTTATTATTGACCAACAAGAAAATTAGACACTTTTTTATAGCCACCTAAGAAATCAATCTGATATAATTATTGTTCTTAAATGACAATAGAATGAAAAAACATTTTAACAGAGATGGAATAACTCCCTCTTCCAACACGGTCGTGTTTCGGTCTGGGAATCCGTAACACCCTTAGAAATTCTTTTGGTTTTTAATTAGTACTGATTTTACTAGAAAGAAATATTAAATTATATCTTTCAGAAACGCTTTATAGTGGATCTTTCTTTTCTCTCGAATGCTCTTCCATGGTTGGTTCTTGTATGGTGGTCATTAAAAGTAAAGTTGTAAGTGATTCAAAAGAGTTTAAAGAAAATTATGAACATTATCAAAATATACTTCAAGAATATCGTGAGATTTGTGATCAGGTGAGGGCAGGTAATCCCAAGGCCATTGAAAAGCATCTTCAGCGAGAAAAAATCCTTGCTCGAAAACGAATTGAAATGGTTTTGGATCCTGATACTCCATTCATGGAATTAAGCCCACTTGCGGCATATAATATGTACGATAATGCCTGTCCTTACGCAGGGATCGTTACGGGGATCGGATTGGTAGGTGGACGGGAGATTATGTTCATAGCAAATGATGCAACAATTAAGGGCGGAACTTATCATCCTATGACCGTGAAAAAACATCTTCGTGCTCAAGAAATTGCTGAACAAAATCGATTGCCATGTGTGTACCTAGTTGATTCTGGTGGTGCCTTCTTACCTCTACAAGCAGATGTATTCCCTGATAAAGAGCATTTTGGTAGAATTTTTTATAACCAAGCTCAGATGTCAGCGAAAAAGATACCTCAGATAAGCGCGGTAATGGGTTCTTGTACTGCTGGGGGTGCTTATGTTCCTGCAATGTCTGATGAGACAGTGATTGTTAAAGGTACTGGAACTATCTTTTTAGGGGGTCCTCCTCTTGTTAAAGCTGCCACAGGAGAGGAAATCACAGCTAATGAACTAGGAGGAGCAGATGTTCATTGTCGTACCTCAGGAGTTTCTGATCATTACGCTTTGAATGATGAACATGCTCTTCATTTGACACGCGAAATAATTGAACATCTTAATTTACCACCTAAGACACAACTAGATATCCGTTCTCCTGAAGATCCTCTTTATCCTGCTAATGAAATTTATGGGATTCTTCCTAAAGATCCTAAAAAGGCATATGATGTCCATGAGATCATTGTCCGCTTGATTGATAGTTCTAACTTCCATGAATTTAAACCTCTCTATGGAACAACGTTGGTTTGCGGTTTTGCACGAATTATGGGGTATCCTGTGGGCATTTTAGCAAACAATGGAGTCCTTTTTTCTGAAAGTGCTTTAAAAGGAACACATTTTATTAATCTCTGCTCTCAAAGGAAAACACCTTTGATATTTCTACAAAATATCACTGGATTCATGGTGGGTAGCGATGCTGAGGCAGGAGGGATTGCAAAAGATGGAGCTAAAATGGTTATGGCTGTAAGTAATACTCAAGTGCCGAAAATAACCGTTATAATTGGTGGAAGTTTTGGAGCAGGAAATTATGGAATGGCAGGACGAGCATATTCTCCCCGCTTTCTCTTCATGTGGCCTAACGCGCGAATATCAGTTATGGGTGGTGAACAGGCAGCAAACGTCTTAGCAACTGTTAAAGAAGCCCAATACGAAGCTCAAGGCAAAAAGCTTTCCCCAGAGGAGCGGAAGAAAATCATGGAACCCATTCTTGCGAAATATGGAAGAGAGGGTTCAGCTTATTATTCTACTGCTCGATTGTGGGATGATGGAATAATCGATCCTGCAGACACGAGAATTGTATTAGCTCTTTGTATTTCTGCAACATTAAACGCTCCAATATCTGATACTAATTTTGGTGTTTTTAGAATGTAACCACTAAGAAACGAGGAACCTACATTGAAATCATACGAAACAATTATTAGAGAAGATATTAATCACGTTGCAATTGTGAATTTAAACCGTCCAGAAGTCCATAACGCATTTAATACAATAATGATTGAGGAATTAACTGCTATATTCAAATACTTAGGGAATGATACTACTGTTACAGCCATTGTTCTGACAGGTGAAGGGAAATCATTTTCAGCAGGTGCAGACATAAAATACATGCAGGCAAGTAAAGATTTCAGTTATGAGAAGAACCATGAAGATGCTTATCGTTTAGAACAATTATTTAATACAATATATCTCACTCCAAAACCTGTTATAGGACGAATTAATGGTGCTGCTTTTGGAGGTGGTATTGGATTAATTTCTGTATGTGACATAGTAGTAGCAGTGAAAACAGCAAAAATGGCTTTTTCTGAAGTTAATCTTGGAATTCTTCCTGCGGTGATTAGTCCATATGTAATCCCTAAAATTGGTTTTTCTAATGCAGCTCGATTCTTTCTAACTGGTGAACGCTTTAATGCTATTAAAGCTCATGAAATTGGTTTAATTCACGAACTTGCTAATGATATTACCGAGTTGGATCAGAAAATTGCAGATATCCTTGATCAAATATTGATAAGTGGCCCCACTGCAATGACGAGGATTAAACAATTGTTAGTACGAAATCGTGACACTGAATTTCAAGAATTACGAAAATATTGTATTTCACAAATTGCTGAACAACGGACTTCTGATGAAGGAAAAGAAGGCTTAAACGCCTTTTTAGAAAAACGACCAGCAAAATGGAATTCCTCACCTTGGAAGGGGAGAGATAGAACAGATGATCTTAGTGAATAACCGGTTTGAATGTAAAAATGACTCATATCGATTTTAATTACTATTCTCCAACAAAGCCTGATGTTCCAAATCTAGTCTTTATTCATGGTGCTGGAGGAGATAAAACTCAATGGGGAAAACAAAAGAGTTTTTTTCAACAACACGGTTGGGGGATTATCTCTCTTAGCCTCCCAAGTCATGGACAAAGTTCTCCCTCTAAATCATTAATTATGGACGATTATGTGGAAACAGTTCACGAAATAATAATCAATCAAAAATTGGAGAATGTAAACTTAATTGGTCATTCAATGGGTGGAGCCATAGCGCTTCAATTTGTTTTACAATACCCTAGGTCAATAATAGATAGATTAATTTTGATTGGCACTGGAGCTAAGCTGAAAGTAGCCCCAGCATTTTTTGATGCAATAGAAGCAGATTTTGACCGATTTTTGGAACTTTTGGGGAGGTTAGCATTTCACAAAAGGACCATTGCTCAAATCAAACTCAATAATGAAACAGTTCTAAGAAAAAATGGAGGAAGGATCTTTCTTCAAGATTTTATTATTTGTGATCATTTTGACGTTCGTTCAGAGTTACATAAGGTTGTTAACAAAACATTAATTATAGTGGGGCAAGATGATCAGATGACACCCCTAAAATATTCAACATTCTTACACAAAAATATAAAGAATTCTCAACTTACTATAATACCTGAAGCAGGACATTACGTGTTTCAAGAAAAACCTCTAGCTGTGAATAATGAAATATACAAATTCATAACAGAATAATAGGTGAATAAATGTGAGTGACCAAAATTTAATCGAAAAACTAGGGTTTTCTCCAACTGACAAAGTTGTTATTTTTCACATGGATGACGTGGGGTTCTCACACGCATCAAATGTAGGCTCTTTTGAATGCTTAGATTTTGGAGTTGCAACTTGTGGTTCTGTTATTGTTCCATCTCCATGGTTTTTAGAAACAGCATCAATCTGCAAAAATAAACCCAACTATGACATGGGGGTCCATCTCACACTTACCTGTGAATATGATCTATATCGTTGGCGAGCGTTGAGTACTGTTGATCAAAAAACAGGTTTATTAGACGATGAAGGATGTTTGTGGAGAACAGCAGAGGAAGCTATTATGCATGTGGCACCTGAAGCAGCCGAGAAAGAGATGCGTACACAAATTCAACGAGCTTTGGGCCATGGAATCGATGTTACTCACATAGATACTCATATGGGAACAGTTTTGGATCCTAGATTTATACAAGCATATCTGACACTAGCTTTCGAATTTAAAATTCCAGCTTTTATCCCCCGCTTATCACGGAAAGAGCTTGTTGATATGGGTTTTGCTGAATATGCGGATATGTATATGGAGCTACTTCCTCAATTGGAAGCAAGTGGTACTGTATTACTAGATCAGATTATCATCAATACTGGGGGAGAACAACCAGACAAAGTACAATACTATTGTGACAGGATGGATGAGATTAAACCTGGATTAACACACTTCCTATTTCATCCTGCTAAAATGAGTCCTGAACTTGAAGCAATCACCCCTGATTCTGGAGTATGGCGAAACCAAGATTATATGGCATTTACTGACAAACGTATCAAGAAATGCATCAAAAAACATAAGTTAAAGCTTATTGGGTATAGAAAAATACGTGAATATTTAAGGAAAGACGTGTATATTTAAATTATCATACTTGTTTGTGATATAAATGAAATTTAACATTGCTGCTGCTCAAATACAATCACATCAGGCAGATCCTCATGCTAACTTGGAGGAAATCTCACAAATTTGTCAACGAAAAGAAGTTACTACTAATCCTAATACAATTGTAGTTTTCCCTGAACTTGCAGTTACAGGATATCTCATGCATGATGATGTATTCAATTTAGCAGAGGAGGTACCTACAGGCCCACTTAGTAAGAAAATAACAAAAATCGCTGAAACAAATAATTGTTATCTCGTTATAGGCATACCAGAGATTTCAGTTCCAGGTGTATTATACAATTCAGCTGTATTTTTTGGTCCAGAAGGATTCTTAGGGAAAGGCAGGAAAATTTTTATCCCTAATCATTCAGTCTTTAATGAGAGACGATATTTTAGAAGTGCTACAACAATCAATGTTATTGAAAGTCCATTCGGGAAAATTGGATTACAGATTTGTTATGATCTATTTAGTCCAGAAATTACACGAGCTCACGCTTTATTAGGAGCACACACAAGTATTTGTATTTCAGCATCACCTGGGGTGCGTAGACAATATTTTGAATCTTTTTTACCTGCGCGTGCAATGGAAAACACAATCAATATGGTTTATGTCAATCAATCAGGAATCCAAGATGATTTAGTATTTTGGGGAGGATCTGAAGTTCGAAACGCTACAGGAAAACAAGTGATAAAGCTTAAATATGACGAACCTGACTTTGGGATTGCTCAATTGGATACTGATGTGCGCACAGCTAGACCTTTTGTTCCTACTCTTAGAGATGTGCCACCATGGATTTATTCTAAGTTAGAAAAAGATAGTCAAGAACTTTAATAATGGAGATCGAATAAATGAACAAAATTCCTCCAATTGATGCTCCTCACTCAATAAAACTTATTAAAGATTTTATTAGAATCCGTGTGTCCGAAGCGGGAGCTAAAGGAGTAATAATTGGATTAAGTGGTGGTATTGATTCTGCAGTTGTAGCTTCGATCGCTGTCCGTGCTTTGGGAGTAGAAAAAGTTTTTGTGTTATTCTTACCTAGTGATACGACACCAAATTCCGATCTAAAAGATGTTAAATCACTTTGTTCTCAATTAAATGTGAAACTAACCGTAATTGATATTCAAAAATTGATTAATAGTTACTCTGAAGAAATACAAGAGAAAGAAGATCCATCACTAATTGAATGGGCGAACTTTAAACCTCGTGTCCGTCAAACAGTTCTCTATTTCTTCGCAAATAGACTTAATTATTTAGTTTGTGGAGCTGGAAATAAAAGTGAGTTGATGATTGGTTATTTTACAAAGTTTGGGGATGGTGCTGCCGATATTCTACCTATTGGGGATGTCTATAAGACCAATGTATTTCAGCTTGGAAAATATTTGAATGTACCAGAAACAATCCTTGCTAAAGCACCATCAGCAGGTTTATGGAAGGGCCAAACCGATGAAGCAGAGATTGGTATGTCTTATTCACAACTTGATAGTATTTTGTATGGGTTTGAACGATTTCAAACTGAAATCGATGTTGCTGATTATCTTCAGATTCCCATTGAAGAGGTACAGAAAATACGATCAAAGCTTTATCAAAGTGAACATAAGCGGAGAGGCCCATTAATTTTCAAGTTAGGAATAAGAACACCCAATATAGACTGGCGAATTCCTTTAATAAAACCAAGCGATGTTTAGTCAACAGTCGCTCTGATCCGTATCACCCCAGCACCAATATTTTTTTGTTTTTGAATTTTGAATTGACCAACTTCCCGTGTATTCTTAACATGAGGCCCAGTACAGATTTCTTTTGAAAAAGATCCCACAGAATACACAGAGACCTTACCTTTATATCGATCCTCAAAGAAACCTAAGGCTCCTTGCTCTTTTGCTTCTTGAGGACTCATTATTTCTTTGCTAACTGGAAGTGCCTCTTTGATCTTCTGGTTTACAATGTCTTCAACTTTCTTCAGCTCTTTTGTAGACAAGTTCTTAGGATGGCTAAAATCGAATCGTGTCCTTTCGGGAGTAATATTACTACCCTTTTGCTCTATATGATCACCTAATACTTCTCGAAGAGCTTGTTGAAGAAGGTGTGTAGCAGTGTGTAAGCGTGTTGTCCTTGCAGAATGATCTGCAAGCCCACTCTGGAATGTTCCGGCAGTAGCTTTTCGAGAAAGGTCTCTATGGTGTTCAAATTCTTGTCTAAAAACTTCCATATCAATTGAAATACCTTGCTCAGCAGCTAACTCCGTGGTAATTTCAAGTGGGAAACCAAATGAGGTGAACAAGAGGAAAGCGTCTTCTCCTGTGATAATCTTCTTTTCTTTAAAGATTTGATTGAATTTACGTAGGCCTCGACGTAATGCTTTTGAGAATTTTTGTTCTTCCTGAGTAAGATTATTCATGATGAAATCTTTATTCCGTTCAAGCTCTGGATATGCATCTTTGTGAAAATAAATAACTCTTTGGGCTAGTTCTGGAAGAAATTGTTGCTTTATTTTTAATAAATTTCCTTGACGAATAATTCTACGAATTAATCGCCTTAATACATAACCCTGTCCTAGATTAGAGGGTGGAAGGTGTTTATCATCGCCTAGAATAAATGTTGCAGCTCTAATATGATCAACAATAATACGGACAGCTCTTTCTTGTTCTGGATTCAGTGGTTCTTTAATTCGAGCAAGCTTCATTACCCTTTTTACTAATAGGGCATAAGAATCTATCTCAAAAACGCTTTGCATTCCATTTAGAACAGCAACAGTACGTTCAATCCCCATTCCAGTATCGACATTGTGTTGTTTGAGTTTTTCATAAGTGCCATCGGCTTTCTTGTTATAACTCATGAAGACATCATTCCAGATTTCAAAGAATTTTCCACAATGACAACCAGGTTTACACGTTTTAGAACAGGGTTTTCTACCTGTATCATAGAATATTTCTGTATCAGGACCACAAGGACCCGTTTCTAATCCCCACCAATTATCCTCACGTGGAAGATAATAAATTCTCTCATCTGGGACTCCTACTTCTCTCCAAGCATTTGCTGATTCTTCATCACGGGGAACTTCTTCGTCTCCTGCAAACACAGTCACAGAGATTTTCTCAGGATCTAACCCTAGCCAGCGAGGATCTGTTAGAAATTCCCAGCTCATGGTTATTGCTTCGTTTTTAAAATAGTCTCCTAAAGACCAGTTTCCAAGCATTTCAAAGAATGTCAGATGAGATGGATCTCCAACTTCATTAATATCACCTGTCCTGATACATTTTTGACAATTTACTAATCGTTTTCCTTCAGGATGAGGTTCTCCTTTAAGATAGGGTTGTAATGGATGCATCCCCGCTGTGGTAAAAAGAACTGTAGGATCGTTCTCAGGCATTACAGAGGCTGAAGGGATGATAGCATGATCTTTTTCCTTGAAGAATTGAAAAAAAATCCTTCTTAATTCATTAGATTCCACAGAGGATTCACATCACTGTTTCATGTTCATGAAGACCCGTTTGTTTAGATTTAATAAATTCTCGTTTCTGAACGTAAGCGATCTCTGTGAAATCCAATCCAAAAAAATATCATACAGAAACATCTTCATTAACGAATTCATGAAAAAAAACCATGTTATTTTTATCATTCTCAAGAGTCAATGCTATAAAGATCATTTTTTTTTATAAGATATACTTAAACACCTTGGGGAATCATCTGGAGTAATATAGATATAGAAAAAAAGTTAAATAATTACCAAATAATCCTAATAATTGTTAATTAAAATCAATAGTTGTTAATTAAAACTAATAATTGTTAATTATTATAATTTTCTGAGTGAATGCGGTATTTCTAAAAAAAACCTAACTAATTAAAACAACAAAGGAATTTAAATAATGGATCCCTACACTGAACTGATTAGTCTCGGAATTTTTTTAATTCTAATAGCATTATTATGCGAATATATTGATTCAGCGCTAGGTGGGGGTTATGGAACAATTCTTGTTCCGATACTTCTTATTTTCGGATTTGAGAACAAGATAATAGTCCCCGCTGTATTGTTCACTGAAATATGGTCTGGTTTTTCTTCTGCCTTTCTTCATCATTTTGTAGGTAATGCAAATTTTGAAGCAAAAATAGATTTAAAAAACGGTAGTCTTAAAGATATTTTCTTTTTCTCAAACGATTCTAAAATTTCATTAATTTTATCAGGGTGCGGAGTCATAGGAGGTGCAATAGCAGCCTTAGTCGCATTAAATATTCCTAATATTCTTGTCAAAACATATATTGGGATTCTGGTAACGATTATAGGAATACTAGTTCTCTTAAAATTCAGATGGGAATTCTCATGGTATCGAATTTGGGGAATTGGTCTTCTTGCAGCATTTAACAAAGGTTTAAGTGGTGGAGGGTATGGTCCGTTGGTCTCTTCAGGACAAATTATCGTGAATCGCAATCCTAAGGAAGCAGTTGCCTCAACATCTCTTTCAGAGGCTGTAGTCTGCATTTCAGCACTGATGATCTATTTCCTTGCTGGGGGATCCGCTTTAGATATTAAGATTACATTCTACCTTTTGATAGGGGCCTTAGCTTCAGTTCCATTTGCAGTAATCACAGTGAAACATCTACCTATAGAAAAATTAAGTTCACTTATGGGTTTCACTACCATTGGGCTCGGTTTTTTAACCCTACTTAAAACCTGGTTTTTATAGCTCCCTGGATTCAATTAGAGAACTACTACTATGAAATATAAGTCTAATTTGGAATTTCCTTCCTAGTTGATGGAACTTTTTCCTATCTTTGTTGATTGTTACTCCAATAGGTGTGAAAGACTCAATATATCTGTGTTATCTCTCCATCTTTGATAATATTTCTTTCAAATTGTCGATAATAGAAAAATATAGCATTAGAAAAGGGAAGATACTGAATATGATTAAGGGTATGATTTCTGAAGCAGAATGCAAGTTTAGAAAAGCAAATGTAGAAGCTAATAGGTAATCAACGTAAATTAAAAGCTTATATTTTTCTAAAAGGTGTGAAATTCCGTATATAAGGATGAGATCAGGTATAAATGCAAAAGCAAAAATTAATAGGTCTTTAAGAAGGTAATCTTTTGTATAGTGATTTTTAATAAGGTTTAATTCGTGAATCATTCGTTATCCACATTCATAATTTCGTGGTTAATTGGATTTTTGACCCTGGTTAAGGCTTGGTTCTACAAGAACCTAGATGGAACAGTACTATAGTCTATAAAGGAAGGATATCGATAGAATTTTTCTAAACTTTGATTTTTTGTTATCTTAATAGATGCATAAGCCAAGACTTTGATTTAGCTCTACGCCTAAACAATGTCAAACAATTTTTATACTGTTCATAGTTGGGATTTGAGCATATGCAAATATTGGACTTACAAACAGGGCATAATTCCTCCTTTTGGTTTTTCAGATTTGTTAATTGTTTACTATGCTTGTCTTGAAAGGACATGATGATTCATCTTCTTCATGATAACTTTTAGATTTTGATAATTTAGTGAAATAAAGACCTCTTATTTTGTTTCGAAGAAAAAATCAGCCAATAGATCACTGTCGAGAATATCATACGAGATGTTCGACGTTTGATTGGAAGTATTATTCTTAACGACTTATACTGATTTTTATAGAAGAAGAATTTCAGAGAATACATCGTTTAATGCATTATCGGGGAAACATTCCGAAAAGCATGTGCAATATCTGCAATTTGGATAGAAATCCTGACAAATTTTTTCTTTGATTTTTTCAGACTTTGCATACTTTCTCATTTATTTCACACCTTCTTGCTTATTTTTTCTTCTTTTTTTATTGATACCCTTCGTAAGCTCTTCTATTTTCTTCTTGACCCTTTCAGGTCAAGTAAAAATACAGATAACGAATTAATAAAATGTGAGTACAAAAAGAAGAATTGTTTTTGAAAATAATAACTGCTTATTAGTCCTCATAACATACAATCATTGTATCAATAAACACTTTAAATGTACAATAATAATATACAATTTTTTTTGATCTAGTGATATTGATGATACTTCTTTATCATCAAATGTATGAAAATTAGCAATTTCCTCAAGCTTCAACGTCTATCATAGAAACAGTTAAATAATAGTTAATTAAAAGTAATAATAGTTAATTAAAATATAGATGTTTATAATAAAGGAGTATTTGAAACTTAATGAGAATATTCTCAAATGATGAAGCTCTCCTAAAATTAATTGTTTCTTTCAATGTTGGTGAGGGAGAAATACGAGTCTTACAGGATTTATTGGAGACTAACCATGTCAACAAAAGATGATATTTTGAGTTTTATTAACCAAAATTGGCGTAGTTTGCTTTTAGTAGGAATAATATACCTTTGCATAGTAGCTTTCGCACTAATAAACCCTAGAGGATTTCCTGTACCACAGTTGGAAGATACTTATAATCAATTTGGCCCATCTATTACTGCTCTTATACTATTATTAATTATTGGTGGATATCTTATTTATCGAAATTACCTTAAACCCCTTCAACTGAAAGGTGATGTTAGTCATCAAGTTATTTGGGGTGTATCCTTTCTTATTTATGCAATAACCTTTCTAGGCCTTTGTTTAGAAGCTTTAGGCTTCCCCTTCACCGATATGAGTGACCCAGCCATATTTTTTGCATGGAGAACTCCAATGATAATCTTTGTTTGTGGAGTATGGACTGGTACCAGCCAGCTTTTCACAGATAACAAAAAAATAATATATTCTATCGCTCTCCTAATAATCTTACTTGGAGAGAGTTGGTTATTTATTGGGCTAATAATTTTGAAAAACATCGAACAAACAATGTATGGTTTCTTATATTGGGGATTTATTCCAATGACCTTTATTTTGGCATATCTTTGGTATCGCTATGGTAAAGGTTCAACTTTAAGCTCACCAAATGTCTTAGCTTTAGGTTTCTTTTTACTTGGATTAGTTTATGCTGCATGGGCACCTTGGCATTTTGAAGACCTAAAGTATATTAATTACACTCTATTCAATATTTATAATCTTGCCTTAACTATAATTCTTGTAGGATTTTATGCATTACCAAAGGAAACTCTAGCAAGATTCTAATGTAAAAAAAATCCAAAAGGATGGTTTTATGAAATTAGGTGAGAAATATGTTAACTGTGATGAAAAAAAGGCAGCTTATCCCCAAAAATTTGCCTCTGAAGCCAAGATATTTCAAAGAATTCATCGAGGAGATCGAATCTTCCTTCACACTGGTTGCAGCGAGCCCCAATATTTTGTCAAAGCTCTCACTGAATATCTAAAGAAGCATCCAAAAGCTTTTTTCGATGCAGAGGTCTTTCATGTTTGGACATTGGGAGTAGCACCATATGCAGACTCTCGATTTAGTACAAACTTCAGGCATAACTCCTTTTTCATTGGTGAACCTACCAGAAAAGCTGTCAACACTGGTCTGGTTGATTATACACCAATATTCCTTTCGAATACTCCTGGAGTTTTTTATTCTGGTCTTGTTCCTCTCGATGTTGCACTAATCCAATGTTCTAGTCCTGATAAACATGGTTACCTTAGCCTTGGGGTTTCAATTGATATTGTAAAGGCTGCAATAGAGTCTGATTCATTAGTTATTGCCCAATTAAACGCCTGGGTACCACGAATTCATGGAGATGGTTTCATTCATATAGAGGATATCGATTATGTGATTCCATTTGATGAACCCATTTTAGAATATGACCCTACTCCTATAAATGATGTCTTACATGCAGAGAACTAGTTAAGACCAAATCAATAGATAGATTGAGAAATAAAAATGGAGAAAATGAAAAATTTCAATTTAAATGGAAATTCTTTAGTAAAAAACCATAAGAATATATCTAAACTTAACTCTGATAAGCAAACTATATCTTATAGGGTTTTCCTCTATTTTTTTGATGAGATCAGAGGACACATTCCCTTATTCATATATCCATCAGAGCCAATAAATGAGAATGAAAGACAGATACTCTCAATTCATAGTATATGGTGGCACCAAGATAAGTTCTTAACACCTTTCGAGTTTAATTCTATCGATCTTGAACTAGGAGGCGTTATTTATTCCGCTACATTATTTCTTTGTCACACACATAGAACGAAAAGACGATCTGGAATGGATTCATCTAAGTGGAAGCCTGAAAGATTTGTTCTAATCATAAAAGCTCCTTCATCAGTCTCCTTCAATACTAAAGAAGTTTTATATAAACTAAAAACAAAAATTCAAGGTGATGTTGGTAAAGATTTATGCTTTTTAGTATTAAATTTCCTAAAAACATCAGATAATTTAGAAGTTGGGGAATTTATAGAAAGGAAATCAAGAACTATCCTAAAACGACTTACATCGTTATGTAATTCATTCAATCCGAAAGATAATGAAATAAAACCCATAATTCAACCACAAAAGGAAATAAAAATGGACATTTTTCCAAATTCAAATTCAAGAAAGCTTAAAAAGCTAAGATTTTCAATTCCTAAACGTAAAAATAATTAGGAGAATTAGAAGCTTAATGACCAAACTATTGAAGGATGAACTTAATCTAAAATTGTTGTTACTCCTTTGTGCTGGAGAAGGAGTAAGTATTAATGTCAGTGCTCTCTCCCAACAATTCAATAAACACCGAAATACGGTAAATGAGAGAATAAAACAACTTTTTAAACATAAAATTATTGATAGGCCACTATATCCTTTAACGTGGTTATTTAAAGAATACCCTCTATTGGTTATTTCAAAAGATAAATTCTATCGGGATGAAGCAACTAGAAATTTCATTGAAAGTGACCCAAATATTTTCGCTGCATTTTTCTTTCAAGAAGAGCTCTATAATACTTTAACTATTCAATTCCATGAAGACCTTTTTTCTTATGAAACTTGGTGTGATAAGATTTTAGAGGAGGAGAAAATCATCAAGGAAGAGGATCGACATCCTCCCGATGCATTACTTTTCAGTACAAAGCGTATTTTAAAATACGATCCTTCAGCACCTTTCAGAATCATTAATCTAGGTTTTAAAAAAGGAACTATTAAGAAGATTGGTGATCATGAGCTAGATTCATTATCATTAAGAATCTTAAGAATGGCTTTAAATGGAAAAGCGATAAGAACGAATGAGAATTTTTTAGCTCGAGCCCTAGATGTTAATAGAAATACTATTATTAGAAGGATTCAAACCTTAATGAAAGAAGGAATAATCTCAAATCCTCTTTCAAGATTCCCAAGAGTTATAGTACCACCTGATTTCATGCTGATATTTTCTTTGTTTGAAATTCGAAAAAATTGTGCAATTGTTGAAAGATTCATTAGAAATGACCCACATGTTCCTCTCCTGATCAAAGCTAATGTTGGAAGATACAACTATTTTGTTGCAAGTACTTTTAAAACCATTGAGAATCACCTAGAATGGCAAGAGAACTATAATCAAAGATTCCAAGCTTGTATAGATGGAATCAAGAATACATATCTTTCTCCAGCTATGACATTTTCTATTAGGCAGAATTTTGTCTCTCTTGAACTCCTTAAAAGGAAAATAGCATTATTACAAGGAGAACATTGAGTTCACTGGCTTAGAATGAAAGTGGAATTTTAATCACAGACGGTTTCGTCTTTTTTTTGGAATTGTTTTATTATTTTGAGGTTCAAGGCTAATTTTCGACAATTCTCTCATCTGAGGTGAAAATAACGTTAATTTATATTATTTTTTGTAAGTATTTGTGTTTTAATCTTGTAATAATGGGACTAAAAAGTTAATGACTTTGTCAATTGCGTTTAAAGCCTCTAAGGACATTTTAGATCCAAAATCAAGATTTTTTGGTTGTACTCCTAATATCCGTATAATCGCCCCAGAATTTTTCTTCATGTATTCTACGAAGACTTTCATTGGAATGAAATGAGTACTGAACGTTACTTGCTTATCTTCAAGATCTAATGGCTTAAAAAAACCGATAGTGCCAGCTGTGATCTCATTATTTCCAAAATCTACGGCATCAATTATTAAACAATGAGTAGCATTTTCTTTTGAAATAACGGATAGATAATTTTCTAATGATCCTCCTACGTTATATAATAGGATATGTTTTCCAAATTGACCTTGTAGTCTGTTATAAATTACGGGGCCTATTCCATCATCTCCTCTCAAATCATTGCCAACACACAAAATAATTAATTTTCCTTCTTTCGCTGATTTGATGAATGATAGGAATTCCTTCGTTGAAGACATGTTATTTATATTAAAATCGTAGTTATGATAATTTTTTTGTTTCTAAATTTAATTAATATTATTAGCTAGAGTATTTTGATCTCAAATTTGATCTCAAATTTCCTCCTCTGACTAAATTCTTATACTACCTGCTTTACTTCATCTTTTTGTCATTAAAACAGTAATTATGCTAAAAATTGTGTATTACAGGATTTAATTGAGAAGAATAATTGAAGATGATAATTTCATGCATTCACTTCTCGAAACAATTAAAATTAGACAAAAATAGCCATCTATGTGTCTACATAAAACATAGAATCAAACAAACATCTAAGTGTCAATAATGTATATTAATCAAGTAAAAAAGCGTCAAAAACAACAAATTTCTTCATTAAATTATTCAATAATATTGTACAAGAGATACTGATTTTGGTCTATTAACATACATTTTTTGTACCTTTTATTATTATTTTTTGCAGATATTACTTGAATTTTGTACACACGATTTATTATTCCCATTTTTTTATGTTTACTTGACCTTTAGTGGAAACACCTTGAAAGAACTGACCAGATGGAATGAGTAATGGCAAAAGTGAATGTTGATAAGCTTCTCAAAAAAGCTGACCTTCCCAATCGGAAAGCGGAATTATGGCATCCATATTATCGCGGAAAAATTGAGGTAACATCAAAGGTGAAAATTGATAACTTTGATGATTTCGCCGTTTGGTATACACCAGGTGTCGCAAGACCATGTAAGCTCATTGAAAAAGAAATTAAAACACATAATGGGCTTTCTTCAAACGAAGTATATAATTTAACAAATAAATGGAACAATGTTGCGGTAATATCAGATGGTAGCAGAGTTTTAGGATTAGGTGATATAGGTCCTGAAGCTGCAATGCCTGTGATGGAAGGAAAAGCATTATTATTTAAATATTTAGGAGGAGTGGATGCTTTTCCAATTTGTCTAAATTGTCATGATCCCAATCATATAATTACAACTGTAAAATGCCTTCAACCCAGCTTTGGCGGAATTAATCTAGAAGATATTTCACAACCAAAATGCTTCAAAATTCTCGATGTTCTCCGTCGATCCAAAGATATGCAAATTCCCGTGTGGCATGATGATCAGCAAGGGACGGCAACAATAGTTGTCGCAGGACTTTTTAATGCTTTAAAAATTGTAAATAAAAAATTAAACGAGACACTCTTTTCTATGGTTGGATCAGGGGCTGCAAATATGGCTGTTGCGAGAGTTATGGTAGCTTCTGGCATCCCTCAAAAGAACATCATCATGATGGATTCTAAAGGAATATTACACCCTGGAAGAAAGGATATTAGAGCGAAGAAAAAGGATTATAAACTAAAATGGGATATGTGCCTCAATTCTAATGGTGAGGGTAGAGAGGGTGATATGCTTGCTTGCATGAAAGATACAGATATGGTGATTGCAGCTAGTAAACCTGGTCCTGGAACAATAAAACCACAGCACATCAAAGCAATGGCTGCTGATCCAATAGTTTTTGCTTGTGCTAATCCCGTGCCTGAAATATGGCCTTGGGAAGCACTGGATGCTGGAGCTGTGATAGTAGCAACTGGGCGATCTGATTTTCCAAATCAAGTAAATAATAGTTTAGGATTCCCTGGAATTTTTAGAGGAACACTTGATGTGATGGCGACGACTATTTCAGATGAAATGTGTATTGCTGCAGCCAAAGAGTTAGCGAAAACTGCTGCTGATAAGGGATTAGCATTTGATTATATTATCCCCTCAATGGATGAGTGGGAGGTATTTCCTCGAGAAGCAGTAGCTGTTGGTCAACAAGCAATCAAAGAGGGTATTGCTAGACTTAAATTGACTCGTCAAGAAGCATTTGAACGCGCTGAGGCCCTCATTAAGCGAGCGAGAGAACAGACACATTCCTTAATGGACATGGGGTACATTCTGAAAGCTCCCTCGGTGAATTAAAAGAATTAATCTTAAAACAAACATGAAATGAAAAAAATTGAACGAAAAGGAATGATGTATGGCAGAAATAAATGTTGAAGCATTACCCAAAGCTTTTAGTCTTGAACAAAATGTAATGAAAACTTGCTTTCCCTCGAATGGAAAAGACCTCTCCACACCTCTAGCCAGCTCCCTTGAACGTTGTTCATATTTTGTGATTGTAGATTCAAACCAAGAGACAGGTGTTACGACATTATTAAATGATGCCCAAACCGCTGCAAGGGGTGCAGGTATTCAAGTAGCTCAGTTGATAATTGATCAACAAATTAAAGCAGTTATTGTACTTGAAATAGACTCGATTGCCTTTGATATCCTGCTAAAGGCTGGAATAAAAATTTATTTAGGTATTGATGGAACTATCCAAGAAAACCTTGATTTATTTTGCCAAGGACGGTTAGTTAAAATAAGGATAGCCGAATAAATTTCTAGTACAAATATTTAGGAGGTGCCTAAAAGGAAATATATTATGTAAATCTCTCTTGAAAAAGCTCTTTATTTAAATATGATCAATAATTCTTAGACACAATCTTTCAATCAATTAATTTATGGTACTATTACTTCCTCTTTAAAAACGATTAATGGTGATAAATTCTTGGAATTTCTAAACGAGATATTACCAGCATTAATAGCTGCAACTATTGCGGTTATATGTTTATACGGCTTAGCAGCTTGGTTACAAATTTCAAGCTTTCAAAAGACACGATTAAAACAACAATTATATCAAAGTGGAGAAACAATATTACCTCATAGAAGACGTTACTTAGAAAAGACGTTTATCTGGATTTCTTATTTTGCTACATCACATGTTATTTCCTTCATGTTTGCCACATTATTAGTTCTAACTTTGGTTACAACTATTGATATATTTTTTCCTCTTTTGTACTTTATAATTACTTCTTACGCGATTTTCATGTTAGCAATAAAAACACCAACAACGTAATTCATTTTGGAGGTGTTTGCAGCTGATAAATAAGAGAAAGTTCGTGATTAATTCCTTAACAAATTCCCCATGGGTAGGACACATTAATTCTGGTTCTTGTAATGGATGCGATATCGAAGCACTCGCTTTATTCAGTCCACGATATGATATTGAACGATTAGGTATTCTATTAAAAGGGTCACCAAGGCATTGCGATATCTTATTAGCTACTGGTCCAGTGACCAATCAGACCCTACCACGATTAAAACGTATTTATGAACAAATACCTGACCCTAAATTCGTGATTGCAATTGGAAACTGTGCAAACACTGGTGGCGTTTTTCAAGAAACTTGGAACACTTTAGATGGGATAGACAAGGTAATTCCCGTGGATGTATATATTCCAGGTTGTCCTCCTCGTCCTGAAGCTATTGTCGATGGTGTTATTAAATTAATTCAAAAGTTACGACGTGACATTAGTTCCAAAGATGAAGAAATCAAAGAATAGGTGATTCCAGATATGATAAAAAGTGGATTTCAAACATTAGACGAAATTGCCACCTCTTTGGATCTTAAAATTCGTGAACCAACAGATCATCCATTAGATTTGTATGTAACAATCCCACCTAACAGGCTAATCGAAGTTATTAAAGAGCTCAAGGCAAAGTACAATGTTTCTCATTTATCAACTATTATTGTTCAAGACCTACAAGATGAGTACAAGTTACTATATCCATTTTCAATAAATTTAAGCGGGGGAAAAATGGGGAAGTTGATTATAGATAGTAGGGTTGATGCCAATGAACCAAAAATTGATTCAATTGTAAAAGAAATTCCAGGGGCTATTTATTATGAACGAGAAGTCTATGATATGATGGGTATACAATTTAAAAATCATCCTGATCTCAAACGGATCCTAACACCTGATTCTCTGCCGAGAGACATCTATCCCTTGAGGAAAAACATTACTTCTGAAGAAATCCGTAGAAGACTAGCTGAATCGAGGAAAGAAAGAGAAGCTGAAGAAAAACTAAAAGAATACATAAGACGTGAGCAGTTAGAGTACATTTCTGAAAAATCTGATTATGCAATAGCTATAGGGCCTCAACATCCATCCCTTGAAGAGCCAATTCGATTTATTTTTCAGGTTGAGGGAGAAACTGTCAAAGATGTTGAATTACGCCTCGGATTCAATCACCGAGGATTAGAAAAAGCGTTTGAAAGTCGTACATATGCAAAAAATCTTTATCTGGCTGAACGTATATGCGGAATTTGCAGTGATGCTCATCAATTATGTTATGTTCAAGCCGTAGAAAAGTGTGCTAAAATAACAAATGATATACCTGAACGAGCTCAATATATAAGAACAATTTTGGCTGAACTTGAACGCATCCATTCGCATTTGTTATGGTATGGTGTACTAGCTCATAATACTGGTTTTGATACAATTTTCCAATTTACATGGCGAGATCGAGAAATTATAATGGATATTTTAGAGGAAATCTCTGGGAATCGAGTTAATTACGCTATGCATGCTATAGGGGGAGTACGACGAGACATTAGCACAGAACAAGTAGCTAAAATTATTCCTAAATTAAAAAAACTTCGCAAAAGGATCGTAGAGCACCAGAAAATGATGATGAAAGAGACAAGCTTTGTTGTTCGCCAAAAGGGTATTGCCCCATTGACAAGGGAAGAAGCCTTAAGTTTTTGCGCAGTAGGGCCTAATGCCCGTTCTTGTGGTATTAATGTAGATATTCGGAGAGATGATCCATATGCAGCCTATGATCAGTTCTCATTAGATGTTCCTATTGTGACTGAAGGAGATATTTATAGTGGATTAGTCATCCGCTTAGAGGAATCCCTTGCTGCACTTGATTTGGCCGTTGAAGTACTTAAAACGTTACCACAAGGTGAATTAAGAATTAAATCTCCCCGAAGAATTCCAGAGGGAGAAGGAATCAGTCGTGTTGAGGCCCCAAGGGGAGAAGACATTCATTTTGTTCAGTCAAATGGCACCAACAAACCTGAGCGTATTAAAGTACGTGCTCCAACCCTTGCTAATATGCCCAGTTTAAAAAAACGATTGATTGGTATACAAGTAGCAGACATTCCTCCAGTTGTTCGAGTTATAGATCCTTGCATCGGTTGTATGGATAGAGTCACTTTTGTGGACTCAAAGACGGGAAAAACAATGGAAT
>JAHQWW010000120.1 GCA_029856365.1 Candidatus Hodarchaeota archaeon | reverse complement strand
AGAGTATGGTTTTCATTAATTACAAATTTAACAAATATTATGTCCAAATATGTACAAATATTATGACCAAATTAGCGTTTACAACTGTAAAATACTTAGGTTCAGAATAATCTGAACTTTGATTTAAGCGTCAAAATATACCCCCACATTTAAAAAACGAAGAAAAAAAAGAGCTAGGAAATAACCTAGCTAAGAAGGAGGGATATTATGGTGGTTGTTTCGTTCGTTCTCCCGTTGTTCCACCACCGGGTTTCTTTCGTTCTCCTATTCCTCCACCGCCAGGTTTCTTCGGTTTTCTACCAAATTTATCTCTGAATTTATCGCTCGCCTTTTCTAGTGCACCTGTTTTCTTGGCAGCATATAATCCTCCTGCTGCACCACCACCAATGATTGCTCCACCAATCACAAGTGGAATTAAAACTTCAAGAGGGTTGAAAGGTTTGGTGAGAGGTTTACTTTCAGAAAACGGTGGAACAGTCTCACGAGGTATTAATATTTCCTCTAGTCCGATAGTTACATTTAGAAAATAAGTCGTACTTAACCCAGTATCCATGAAGACTCGGAAATAAATATCTGTTCCGTTATAAAGCCCAGTATAAGTAGTATTCATCGGAAAAGCGACTTCTTCCGAATATTCTGGGGGATTAATACTATTGATAAGTAGACTCCCATTTATACTAAGAAGTTCGAGATCCAAATTGTTTGAACCAAATTGTGAAATTTCCACTTTGATAGCTAGACCAGCAGGAACTTTAGTTACAAAGTAGTCATCATCTTTAACTCGCATCCGTAGCGTCTCAGTGCGACTGACAGTGTCCTTAGTCGCTTCCTTAACTACTGTAATACGCGTTGCTTCACCTAATGCGTCATTATCTTCATGTGGATCATCTGTTTCGACGATATTGATACTTAAATTATATGAATTGGCTGCTCCATCAATGGCTGCAAATATTATACCGACAATGTAATATTTTCCACTGCTTGGTGCTGAAAAAGTAAGAGATTCATTTCCTTCGGTGTTACGACTATCATTTGCAGGGGATTGATCATCAAATAACAAGATGAGATCAATATCATTGACAAATGGATGAATCTCACCCTTTACTTTATATTCATTGGCAAAATATGTTAATGAAACTTCGATGAAATCATTTTCCGCTAAATACAGGTAATAATAGTCATCATCGCTATCTCGAAGAATTAGGTCAGTATAAGTACCTTCAGCAATAGGTGCATTTTGGTCTGCCTCAGATGAATCATCATTTGACTCAAATGAGTCGTCAAGCTCAACAATGGTAATTGTCATATTGTAGAAGAGGCCATTGGTAGCGTAGGAGTCAGGAAGGCCATAAATCACGAAAAGATACTTATCTATTTTTGTTGCTCTATGAACTATGGTTTCTGAATTAGATGCTGTGGCTTCTGAAGAATCCAGTTCATTTATGTATCCATCATAAAGTTTCATGTCCAAATTTCCTTCCACACCATTAAACTCAATACGCGCTGAAAACCAGTCGCCAGGTAACAGGGATATAACAAACCAATCGTGATCATATTTCAAGGAGAAAAAGCCTCCAAAAGGATCAGTCTCTGATGGTTTATAGGATTTACTTGTAGTAGATAACGGGTAAGCATCATTGGGGTTATCATTATCTTCAGCCCAGTCGTCAAGCTCAGCAATGACGATGGTAAGGTCATAATAGCGGGCATATTCATTATCTCCAGTGACATGAATAAAATACCATGCATAATCTCCAGACATGTTGAATGTATGGATAGGGCCTACCCGTAAACCATTTAGAATTGGAGCAGCCTCTTCAACACTACTGTGGTCAGAAGTATTGTATAAGACAAGATTGAGAGTACCTATAAAGGAAGGCCAGTGGATTTCTGCCATTAACCGCTCAGAGTTGTCTACTCGGATACGATACCAATCATCTCGTCCTTCTGAGACAACCATTCCAAGATATTCCCCAGCGGTTATTACTTTTGCTGTAGCATTCTGATTATTACCGTCGGGAGGTTTTCCTTCATAAACGTCCTCTATATCGATCTGGAGGGTATAATAATCAGTAGGCCCACCACCATTATCAAGAGTGATATAATACCATCCAGTATAATTAGTGGTGAAAATATGAGTGTCAGAAGAGGTGGGCCCATCAGTGAAGGATTCAATATGAGTCTTATTTTCGTTAAAGAGGGCTAATTTGTTGAGGCCTGTATTCTGGAGAGTATTTGGATCAGTGTAACAAGTGATAGTGATATTCACCGTTGAATTTTGGTATAACCAGATAATATATGAATCTGCATCACCATATTCTGTATTAATGTCTCTGGAAAAACGAAGTTTTTCATAAGTACCTGGGACGATCTCATCATCACAACCTCCTATTCTAGGATCACTGAGATCATCTATGTCATCATTAGTCTGAAGAAGCTCCCATTCATCGTCGTACACGATAGACATATTATAAACTGTTGAATATGTGATGTCATAACCAATTGGGGGGATGACTGCAGAGACGTATATCATGTAAGTTTCATCTTTGGTTGTATATATGGGGCCAATAGCTTCTTCATTCTCCTTACCTTTACTCTCACCTAATAGAGTACCATTACTAGCATACAGCTCAAGATCGATATCAGCATAGAATTCCTCGGCGAATGGGTCTTCTGGATAAGGTGGATTGGTAAATGGCAGATTATATGTAAAATTCCACACATTGGTTTTATTGAATTCTATATAAACTTGAAAATAGAATCCAGATAGTACTGAGAAATTATAATAATCTGGACTCCAAGTACTCACATTTAATGGTGTTGCTGGAGGATTTGTAATAGAATAATGAATCCCATTGATAGAGAAGTCGTAGGCATTGGTTGGATCATCATTATCTCCTCCTGGCCAGTTTTCCCAAATCGTATCATTTTGTGTCAAAGGTGCTGCAGAAATTCCTTCAGGCATAACAGAGGGGATCCCAAAAAGTAATTGAAAATAGAGAACTAGTAGAGTTAATTGTACAATTACTGCTAAGCTCTTCGATTGATTTGATTTTATCTTCATCTTTGTCACCTTCTTCTCCTATTTCTGCTCGATTAAATACTCCTCTTGACCATAAAGAATGTACACCCAATGATCCGCAGTTCCTAAGGCGATATCTTGGATTTCATCCCCATTGAAGTCACCAATAGTCGTCGAGAGTATGAGATTGGTAGGAATGAACGATGCCCAGATAACTTGTGTTGGTTTTTGCTTTTCCCCACTCAATGCCATAATATTATCGTAGTTTGTAGTGAGAATATCTAAAATGGAATCATCATTCAAGTCAGCAACTTGATATTTATCGAGATAGAAGAATGAGCAGTCTTCAAAGGTCCAGAGAATATCTGTTAGGTTCGCACCATCAAGGCAATAACTAGCATCAGCAAAGGATCGGACAACGATATCATCATAACCATCACCGCTAAAGTCGCCAACAGCCATGTGTGACAGACGGAAGGGAATTATTAGATGTGTCTTCATAGTGGCATCTTGAATGTAACTAGTCCAACCGGTGACTCCTTGATAGATAGCTATAGTTCCATTTCGGACAATCACTGCAATCTGAGGTAATGGATCAGCAAAGAACTTACCGATTCGAAAATCTTGGACATTGATTGGTATCAGAGTGATCAGAGTACCTTTTCCATTCTGAATGGACAACAAACCATCAAAAATCCAGATTGAGTGTTCATAAACAGCCACAGCAAAATCATTGGTTCCATCAAGGTTTAAATCAGCCACTTCAAATTGTGTGAATGGACCATTCCCACTATAACGTTCCCACAATCGTAGTCCATGGCCTACAGACTTATCCTCCGTTGTATTATATATCATAAAGCGACCAATGAGATTACTGAAGCGATATCCCATACTAATCGCTAATTCTTGCTTTTTACCATCACCTGTAGCGTCAATAAATGCCATCTCATTAACAATAACTGGGCCAATATAATCTTTCCAGAGAAGTAAGCCTGTCCTACCATTAATTATATCAAGCATTCCGTCTTTAAGAGCTGCCGCAATATCACTGTAACCATCTTCATTAATGTCTTCAACAGCAATTTGCTGAATAGAGGAAGAAGTACGGTATTTCCAGATCATATCTCCGCTTGAACCTTCAAGAGCAACGAGATATCTCTGGGTATCACCGAAAACGACATCATCTTCACCGTCATTATTAAAATCACCCACAGCAATATCAACGACATTACCTCTTGATTCAAAAGTTGAGGTTCCATTCTTCTGAATAGCAATCTCTTGGTAATAAGTAGGTGTCCACCGGACATATGTTGCTATAAAGACATGACAGCTTGCGTTGAGAATAGCTGCTTCTCCGAATGTTCCGAAGTTACCCGCGGCGACCGATATAGCACTACCATACATCTGAACATTCCAGAAGGGTGTTCCATATGTTCCATCGATAGCTGAAACAGCGCCCGAATGAGGAAAGCCAGGGTCGTATTCAGTAATGAAAAGTAAGTCGTCAGATTCTCCATCACGATCAAGATCTCCCTGAGAGAATTCAGTTGCATAAGTATTCCATAGATGATATTCCCATAAAAATTCCATGGACAATCCAGAGAAAGCAATTAATTTCGTTGAGGGTCCTGAAGAACCATAAGAGAAATCATCCAATACATACAGAGAATTCCATCCTGAAGCCCCAGTTCCACTCACTTGAACTCTATAGATCCGACCATCAACATTTCTTAATTGGATATACTGGTTCGGTGTATTAGGAGCAAAGAATGCAGTATCAAGTAATTTTCCATTTTCATCATAAGCAGACCATACAAAATTATCAGAGTAAGAACCAGTTGAGAACCAAGCAGAAACCCAATTAGCTTTTTCTTCAATAATTATGAAATTATCTATTTCATAAGTATAGACAACATTTTGGCCTGAATGTGGTGTGTACTGACCACTACCCGCCCATACAGTCCAGCCATAGTGAGTTCCTCCAGAGTTAGAAAAATTCAATCCTTCGATCTGATAACCAACCTTACCAGCAGGAAGATTCTCAAATGTTTGCTTCTTCGAGTTTACTTTAATTTGAAACATCACATCCTGGTAAGTATCGCCGTTGAAATCGTATCTCAGAGTCTCTACATAATTTCCGACAGCACCATCAACTGTTTTATTCCACAGTTGTATGTATGAACCATTTTCATTCATACCATAAATGAAAAGTACCCCTGATTCAACAATGATGATTTCCTCGTTCCCATCATTTGTTACGTCAAGTAAAGTTGCAGTTAAACCGCACAAAGAATTGTTACGGATACTTTCATGAATAACAGTCTTATCAAAGTCAATTAACACAACTGTTCCGTTGGGAGCATTTTCTTTCCGTGCTGATATGACAAGGGTGTCGTTACCAACAGAAATGTGTTCAATAACCCATTCAGAATCATCAAGGGAGTAAAATTCTTCATTGAATCCATCAGTACCTCTCACAAAAAGCACAGTGTCATCATATGCAACCAAAATATCCGAACCATTGTCACCATTGATGTCTACCGAAGTTGGTTCGATAACATTTCCACTGGGTAGCGATAAAGGAACCCAAAACGAAGAACCACCAATTCCGTTTAATGCAAAAAGCCTAGTGATAGCACTCTCATAATCATGAGCTATGAAAATAACATCAGAAATGTTGTCAAGATTGAGATCTACAGACTTCAAAGTGATGAAAGTTGATTTTACACTCATGTATACAGAGAGGTCAATAGTCCAGACCGTTTCTTTGGAAGAACCATTAATAGCTCTGATGGCAGGAAAACCTTTGTCCCCTACTTGGTCTGGATCCATTCCAGTAACAAAGAGGTCATCAACTCCATCTTGATCAAGATCAGCTGTATCCATGAGAACATCAGGCTGAGGCTCTAGATTAGAAACACTTCCGTTATACGAAACATCAGACCATAATGGATCGAAAGACCCCATTCCATCAAGGAATAGATAATTAGTGGCTGGAGGTTTGGTATTGAGTCCCTCAAAGCTATAAACATTACCCTCAATACAAGAAACAATAACTTCATCCATACCATTACTATTAGCGTCGTAAAGCTCAATATCGGTAGTTTCTGTTGCTAAACCATCGCTATACCAGGGTTGATAATAGAAAAGTACTTGATCTTCGGGGTCATCAGAACCACCTGTTCGTGCCACTTCCACAAGATAAGCCTGATTACCAGAGGCAATGGCAATTTCACGACGGTAATCTTTATCTGAATCACCAGTACTAAGTGCCCTGACTTCTTTAAAATCAAATAATGTGAAATTTGAGGAGGGGTTCAAACCAAAGAAGATATTGTTGAAGTAACCACGATCCGTTTGACTTGTATCAGAGTGGAAATTAAAGCCATCATAATTGGAAGCAGCAGCTAGCATCATCCCGCCCCCTTGCCCTGGAGGATACCCGCCACCTGTATTCTCATCACTTCCAGGATCATCAGTCCCCGTTGCATCTGCTTGATATGAAAGGATATTTCCACCATAACTACCAACACCTTCTTCTTCCCCTGTTACAATCGGTACATTGTAGTTTACCACGGCAGGAGAAGCGGCTGCGTAATACAGAGCACTACCACCACCTCCATCATTTGTGGTAGTAGAATAGGAGCCTATCACTTTTCCTTGATAACTAACCATGCCTCCTCCAGTAGTCAAACTACCACCAATTTGACGAACCATTCCTGAATGTGCTGATAAATCACCTGTTGTGTAAGTAGTTGTTGTGGTTGTCCCTGCTGCTGAATAACCGCGATCTGCGGTTTTGAGCGATGAAGTTCGACCAGAAACTGAAAGGTGTCCGAGACCAATCAAATTATATTGTGCCATGAAAGAGTATGCAAATCCACCTTCATAATGTGCGGTAATTGCTGGCCCTACTGAAATAAGAGAAGTAACAAGAACATAGGGATCATCCTTTAAGACAAGAAGGCTGAAACCGAATTTTGGATAGTGGATATATTCAGCAAAAGGTGGAGTTGTTGAAATTGGTTCTGGGTCTCGCCAGCTTTCACCATCATCCTTAGAATAAGTCACTTGTAATGCACCAGAGGGGCTATACCCATCAGCTTCAAATATTACTAGAAGAGTATGATCTGGAGTGACTGTTTGGGTGATTGATGGATTTAATTCATCAATACCGTCTATTGTTGCTCTAGAATATCGGGATTGATTATCCCAGATAGGTGTACTATTTGATTTAGCAATCCACAAATCAAGGTCGACTTTGGCTTCAGCATAACAACGACCACTGAAAACCACAATGACTTTATCGCTGAAAGACCGTATTGCATCGTGATAAAAGGCTTGATACTTATTTGTGCTTGGATCTTTTCCAATGTTAGGAATCTGTCCGTAATCCCCTAGAGGGGCTGATGCGGGGCTATTAAAGTCGCCTTTCCAGTAAATACCTCCATCTGAACTATTCATGTAGGAAATAGCTACACCTTGCTCCGTATTGTTATGATAATCCCAAATACTAGGATTGTATAATAAATATGCAGGGGAGCTCCCATCGATGGCGACATTACCTTCAGCATTTCTCCAATAATATGTATTTGAAACTTTTTCTAGATGTAACAACCAGATTCCTTCAACAGGTGCTGGTCCGGGACCTATTAAGAACGTTAGCTTTCCTGTAAATGACAACCAAACACGCCCATCACGCGTTTGGTATATAGAGGGATGATATTCATAAATAGTATTAATGTATGTACCGCCGGAAATAGTGAGTTGATTAGTTGTTACCATTAGGTGTTGGTTCCAAGTGGTGCCATTATCATCACTTGTGGCCCAGAAGAGTCGATTGCCAGCTTTGAAAATTTGAATCCAATCACCTCTGTGGAAATCGCCGTCAGGGTGATCATTTTGTAACTCAAGAAAATCAGTGTTCCTTAGCGCTAATGGGTATTTTGCTTCTAGATCAAACATTTGCTTTAATTTAATAAACGGAAAATTAACATAACTGGTAAGAATTGATCGTTCGATATAATTGTTGTCTCTAGAACTGCCTGGTGCGTTTTCATAAATCACTATGCCTTTAAACGTCCCAACAATGATCTCTTTATAGTGATCATAATCTTGATTATCAATTTCTAAGTCGTAAACAGGATTATCTTCCATAAGACGATTTGGTGCCCACCAAGTGTAATCATAGGTGCCAATTTGGTTCTCTAAAATGCATACAAATCCATTATATTGACCCCATAAAGTTTTATTGACACCTCCAATGATAATCTCATTTAAAGAATCATTATCAGTGTCACCCACCGCTATGGCTTCAATAGATAACGTTCTTACGGCAGGTGATGATATCGGATTGCCTGGTACAAAATATCGTCCACGTACGGGGTATGGATTAACAAGGAAGTTGTCATTAAATTGATCCGCGCCATTCGATTCGAAAACGAATAAGAAACTGCCCGCTGCAAGTATAAATTCGCCATAACCATTATAGTCTAAGTCACCACCGAAAGCAGCTGCAGTGAAATGATCGATTTCTAATGCTTTGAAGAGAGGTGCCCAAGCAGACTGTTTCAGATCAGCTTGCCAAATGAGGGTATATTCATCGTCTATACTGACAAATCCATCATTTCTTTGTTCCCAAACGAAAATCGATAAGCCAGCAGTAGCAACCATTTCAAGGAAGCCATCATTATCCATATCTAATCCTATTACTAATTCTTCGATGTGATCCCAAATTGTACGATAGAAGGTACCGCTCACACCCTCTAATTCTTGCCAAGCGTATGGTGAGGTGGCTGAGAGCTCAGTATGGGTCATATCTTGTCCACGGTAAGCTCGTTTATACGTATTATTCGTTAAGTGTTCAAATACGTACATATTGTTGTCATAGTCGCCAACAATTACTTCTCCTCGCCCATCTTGATCCATATCACCTGTTTTAAGCGTTAATGTCCAGCGAGCTAATTCAGCTTCAGTATTCCAAGTTTCAAACACATGGTAACCATAGTTAGCAAGCATGTTCCCATGAGAATCAGTACCAGATTTCAAATTCATCTCTAAACGTGCAATTATAGGGTTAGTTCCGATGACGAAAGCATTATGGTTTTCATATTCGGCTTTAAGTTGGACGATATCCTCTGTATAATTATTATAAGTAGTTAGATGACTGACACGACCGTAATCATCAAAGGCAAATGTCGGGGAGGTTAAATTGTTATACCATAATCCACCCCATGAGTTTGTAAAAAGCCACTTGTTTTCTTTCCATTCTGGAGCCCAACGATGGCCAATGTTTTCGAAGTATGTCGCACCTTCTCTGTTAGAAAAGCCAACTGAGAGGTCTAAATCACCATCTCCATCAAAATCATAAAGTTCGGGAGAGGTATAGAGCTTATTCGTGGTTTGAAGGTTGAGATCTAGGAAATATTCGGGTTCTAAGATGAATATGTTATTCATAATATTTTCAAGGTAATAAATTCGTCCATTTGTCAGGATAAGATCCTTATCACCATCACCATCAACATCTCCAGTTGCGATATCGGGGATATTCATGGACTTTTCTAAGGCACGTGAAAGTAATCCAGTAATTTCCCTTTCAGCTAGCTCAAATCTCATCATGAAGTTTCCATACTGATTGTATGGTGGAGGAAGAGGAAGGGTTACAGTAGGAAATTCATAAGTATAAACATCAATCCCAGCAAATGCTCTACTTCCAAATTCCTCTGGATTATACAATTGGTCATTCTTAACCCAACTGAGCAACATTGTTTCCTCTTTCATAAGATCAAGAATATCAAGAGGATTGCTGTCTAGAAAGTCCACAAAAGTGGGGGAAACAGACGTATCATCATAGAATGGATCAGCAATAGTAGTGATGAAGAAGTACGTTCCCATGTCGGAATATTCACCAGTTAATGCTGAGAATACGGCCAAATCACCCGTATCTGTGCCCACAACTAGATCATTAGCAGGAATATTGAGTTCAATAACGCCTTCCAGGCCAGGGAAGAAATCAGTTACAAATCCGAAGAGAGTTTCAAAGAAGGACTTAACTAAATTAGCATGATCCATAGCTGCAAAATTCCCCCATCCCTCGTTCTGAAGTGTCCAAGCGAGATTTTCTGCTAAAATATTGCTACTAGACTCGTTATACAACCAAGTGGGGATTTTCCCTGGACTTTTTACTTCCACTATATCCCAGATATTTGTACCTTGAGTATAAGTATCGTTCTTATAAGAATTCCATAGAACATCATATCCCTTTGTCGCTGAATTATATTCAAACATTAGTATCTTACCGTCAGATGTGCCGAGGACAATTTTCTTTCCCTCTGATTCGCCTGTTGTGTAAGCTTTATAATAGCTTAAATCTAAGTTACCAATGGTAATGGAAGTAGCAGTATCCATTGGTCGATAGAGGATAGGAGCGTAACCACCCTTAATTTTAAAGTAACCATTATTTGTAACATTAATCCGCATATAACGGAAATATGCCCAATGATTCTTAGATAAAATAGGATCAATATCTATCCAAAGATCATCATCTTCAGTATCCAACGCTACATGAGCTAAAGAAATATCCTCCTTAGGTATTAATGCCCATTCACCATCACCTCGAGATATTTCGAAGGAAATTTTGTTTAAATTTGGTATTGTGTTCCAATGGAATCGCAACATGACATCGTAACCAAGGTCTGCTTCTTGAATAGCCCATAATCCATCTCCCATAACCTCTCCATCATTCCCCCAATCGACGATGGCACTTGCGAGGGTATTTAAAGCCTCAAATGTTGTATAATTCTCAGCTGGGTCATATTGAATATGAACTCCGTCTATCCAAGTATCTAGCCCTTCTCCCCAAGGATCAAGTTTTCGCGTTATTGCCATCGAAGTATTTTTTGGCCACTGTGGCATCCATGGGTATGGATATGGTTCTAGAACCCTATATGCTCCCTCATCATTGTAAACGTGTTCATCGTCGTTACCAGTATTGTTGTTGTTTGACCAAGTCATCCAATCGATGTAGTGATTGAGATAATGACCTAATCCTTCAAGACCACCAAGCTCCCACGAATCTAAAGGTTCCCAGAGCTGATGGGTAAGATATCGTCCCTTTCTACCTATAGTTTTATCCCAATTAACAACAAAAACATTTTGTCCTACTGAAATATATACAATTTCATCTGCTAAATCATCATCAAGTTGATCTACAATGATCCGGAGAATTGGTTTCCAACTAGTGTTGCCAGTATCCCAGTGGTAACGGTAGGAATTATCGTGTGTGAGAGGCCAGGGTTCACCATTGATCGTTAAAATGGTACCATTATTCTCATAGATATAAACACGCCCTTCTTGGGTTCCAACTATGATTTCAGGGAGGGCATTGTAATTTGTATCTCCTGTGGCGATAGAAAATATCTTTTCACCAACATCAATGGTTGTTTTTTCTGTGTATTCAATCCAATGTTGTTTCGAGAATGGATATCCTGAATGGTTTGTGTATTCATAGATATGGACTTTTTCATCCCAAGACCCTGCAATAATATCAGGGAGGTAATCTTTATCGACATCAGCGATTTTGACTCCCCAAACTTGTTGGAGTTTAGGACTGGTCCAAACATGTACAAATTGATTCTCCATGTTGTCAAAAGGATCGTAAATATGTTCTTGTTCAAAAACATACACATGACCGTCTGCACTACCACAGACAATTTCCAGAAAGTCATTATGGTCTGTATCCCCAAAATCTATTGAAAGAACATCTCCTTGAATGATCTGATCTCCAGAATCCCACACTTTATCGTATTCTCTGGTGTAATCATTCCAGCGATAAATATGGATCTCGTTGTCATATAGGTACCCACCACCGACCGCTATCCATTCATTATTTGGATCAGTTGCGAGACACCTTACAGCAGCTTTCGTTAACCAA
>JAHQWW010000119.1 GCA_029856365.1 Candidatus Hodarchaeota archaeon | reverse complement strand
ATCTTTAAGGCTTTATTATTCCTTTCAGCAGGTGCAATAATCCACTCCCTTCATAATGAAAGAAATATCAAAAAGATGGGAGGACTTTTTTCCGAATTAAGAATAATCGCAATTCCAATGTTTATTGGAATACTTGCGCTTTCAGGTATTCCTCCTTTGAATGGCTATTTCTCGAAAGAATCTGTATTAGGTGCTGCTTGGGAATTATTCCAGGCTGGGCACAATATGGCTCCAATTGCGTTAATTCTTTTCATTTTAGGAGTTGTAACCGCAGGATTAACAGCTGCTTATTCTATTCGACTATACTTAATGGTTTTTAAGGGTGAAAAACCTAAGAATTTAGAAGTACACAGACCAGGTATATTTATGACGACAGTTGTAATAGTTCTTGCTAGTTTTACGGTCATCACTGGATTTATGGCACCAATGATGACTGTATTTTTTGATCAAATGCAATTTTACTTCTCAATCAGTGATGTAGCTTTTTATCATACTTTCTCTCATTATGAGCTTTTACTCCTCCCAACGATCGAAACGTTGGTTCCTACCCTTTTTACCCTCACTTCTGTAACTATAGGGGCACTTAGCAGCTATCTGCTTTACAAAGATGGATCAAAAGAGATAGTATTTATAAAGAATAATGGTTATCTAAGAATGTTACAAATACTTGCAGCAGAAGGTTTCTACATTGACCACTTTATTCAAAGCTGTCAGAATATCATAATGAATGGCTTTTGGAGATTGCGAAGACTCCAGACTGGCGATCTGAATTATAATTTTAGCTTGATTGGATTAGTTATATTAGCTGTAATGCTGATATTCATATTCTTTTGAGGTGAGATTGTGCCAGCTGTGTTAGGATTTGAATTACCCCTTCTAATATTTGTTATAGTTCCAGTTATAACAAGCTTTTTGCTTATTGGTCTGGAAAAATTACTAGATGTATCTAATCGTAAAAAAATCATTTCCCACATGATTGCAGTCTTTTCTTCCATGTTAGATTTAATACTTGCCATTATTTTTGGGATGCAACTTCTCAGTTCTAGTTCTCCTCATCCCGTAATAAAAGAAAGAATTCTATTAGTATTACAATCGGATTTAACATCTATGTTCTTTATCTTTATCTTTACACTCATTCATGCTGCAGTATGTATCTATTCTATTAACTTCATGCATGAACACAACGATCTCGCTCATTTCTATGCCATTCTATTCGCAGTAGTTGCAGGATTGAACTTAATCGTTCTTGTAACTGATTACTTCACATTATTCGTTGCGTGGGAAAGTATGGTTCTCTGTGCATATGCAATGGTTGGCTTTTATCGCAGCAGAGAATCATCTGAAGCTGGTTTTAAGTATCTCATAATGAGTAGCACAGGTAGTCTTCTTTATCTCTTTGGAGTCGCGTTACTATATGGAATTGCTGGAACACTGAGTTTTAATGAATTAAGAATATTAAATCCGTTAATGGAATCACCAGTTCTCTATGTTGCTATTCTTTGTATGATATTCGGTTTTGGAGTAACCGCAGCTTTCTTCTTCCTCAATACTTGGTTACCTGATGCCCACCCAGCAGCCCCACCACCAGCTCATGCAATGTTATCAGGAATTATTGTCATTGGTGGCACATATGGTATTTTGCGAATTGTTTTCACAGTGATACCAGTTACAATGGCTGATGTTGGAGGAACTTTCCAAGGTAGTGTTTGGAGCAATTTTCTAATTATTTTAGGAATTTTAACCTCTCTTCAGGGAAATATCTTTGCAATAATTCAATTTATGCGAAAAGATCCCCAAGCACGAAACTTGAAGCGGATATTTGCATTCAGTACGATTTCTCATATGGGTTATTTGATAACTGGATTAGGCGCTGGAAATCTCCTTGGAATAAGTGGAACTATCTTTCACGCTTTAAATCATGCAGCAGCGAAGGGAGTACTCTTTATGATAACTGGATATTTGATTTATTCTACAGGCTCATATTATCTAGATCATTATAAAGGCCTAGGTCGGCGAGATCCCTTAATTGGGGTCTGTTTTACCATTGGATTATTTTCATTAGCTTCTATCCCCTTTACAGGCGGTTTTTGGTCCAAATTAATGATTATCCTTGGGTTATTCAACAATAGTAATCCAGTCATTGGGGTAACTGCTGGTTTAGGGGCACTTTTTGTTACTTTCTTTGCTGCAGTTGGGTATTTATGGCTTATCTGGTACCTAGTAATGAAAAAACCTGACCAGGACGAAAAGTACATTAATGGTTTTGATGCAATGACGTTACGCAATGGAGGATTCATGAAACTCTCAATTATTTCATTAACAGTCTTTGTGTTGATCTTGGGATTCTTTCCGACAGCTATTGCCAATTTTGCAATCACTGCTGCCAGCGCTCTATTCCCATAGTGTTTCTCCTGTTATCATTTTTTCTTTTTAATATTTTTAATTTTTTATATCTATTTTTTTATGAAAACTTACACATTTTCATAACATGATTGATATCTTTTTCATTTCAATATGTTATAAACAATGAAAAAACCAATTTTTAACAAACATTCCTGACATTATATTTCATGAAAATGTATAATATTGTTGTATATCTAAAGGGCTTATTAGAAATATTATCATGTATTTTCATATCTACTAAGCTGGAAATTTTTCAGGAAATAAGGCTTCTTCTGTACACACATTTTATTAACTTAATATTGGTATTTTTAATCGACCACTATTGGTCAGATAGAAATTGATTTGCAATAATTCAGATAAAGAGTATTCATGAACGGAAAAAGCGACTCACTTATCTGTATTATCCCAAAATATGTTAAATAATCCATGAATAAGAGGTAGATCAAACATGGCTTTAAAAAATGATCTTGCAACTTCACAAACTTTACTTCTCAGTATTATTCTAGTATCAAGTATTTCTGTAATTGCATTTGATTGGAGAATTATTCTCTTCGTTGTTTGTTTGGCCTCTATTTTTGGAGGCTTTTTGGCTTTTATTTCTGTAGGATTTATGGATCTAAATTTCAAAACAAGATGGAAATAAAGAATTTGGAGGACAAATAAAATGACAATTAAAGACTTGGAAGATTATGTGTTCACTAAAGCTATAACAGATGAAAATCATGAGAAGTTGAAAGAATTCGATAACATTAGAACTAAAGCCATATTAATACAAAATTATATGATCTTTAAAGGTTTAAATAACGATATTTTTAAGAAACTCTCAGAAAAATCTTTCAGAGAAGCTAAAGAGGTCACTTATAAATTGATTGAGGAAGATAATGAGGATCCTTATCTTTAGATTCTCTCTCATTTTTTCCTTTCAATCAAAGAAAATGGGTAATTAATCTAGCATCTCTTTCTAGAAATAAAACCAATTTAAGGGGGATAAATGTAAGAGTTCAAAATGTTAATTTTTCTCAATTAAACTGTCATTAATGCTAATATTATTAAGAATATTTTCTCGAAAAGGCTATTTAATTCCAGTTTAGATGATCAACATGTTGTACATAAATGATATTTAATAAACCTGCAATTATTTGTTTTTATATTTAGTCATCTGGATTTTTCTTATAAAATCAATCTTTTTTTGTACATATGTTTTATAAATTCTTAGTTACTATAATTACTTGACCTAAAAAGGTCAAAAAACAAACCAGAAGTTCTATGAAGAGTACCAGTAAAAAAAGATTGAAAAATTATCAAGGAGGTTATGAAATAAATGATTAACCCAAAAGTAAAAGAAAAAATTTGTCAGGATTTCTATCCAAACTGCACATATTGCACGTGCTTTAGTATGTGTTTCCCCACAAATGAATCGGAAGATATTTCGTCTCAAGCTCTCTTAGAACAAGAAAATAGGAGAATAAGAGAATCACAAGTGCCGACCAAGGCTTCTTTAGTACAAAATCATTATTAGAAAAAAAACAACATTTTTTTAATTCGTGTTAAAAAGGCGCAAGTGTTTTAACCAATCAATGCATAAAGGTTCAAATTAGAATACAAACAATAGTTAGTGTTCCTAATCTCAATCCTTTTCTTTGGTAACTCCCTATCATATAGAGTTGGACAGCTTTTTTACGAATGGATACAGAGTAGGATCTGTATAATTATTCACAATGAGATCGGCTTCAAATTTGTCCTCTCGAAGATGACTTGAATTAATAATAATGACCATTATACAATTTTTTTAGCCGCAACTACCCCAAGAGAAGAATCCTCAAACACTAAATAATTTTCTGGACTTACTTGAAGGTCCTTAACAATAGAACTTAAAAGACGATCTTTAGAGATTTTATGGGAACTATGTTGATGCGATGTAAATATCCGATAGCGTTTAATGAAGTTTCTGTACTAAAAAGATGACCGTTAGATGCAGTAACGATAGGAATATGATGTATAGACGTTGCTTTTAGCCAATTAAAGTACTTTGAAAACCCTGTAATCTCTTTGAGTTTTCCTGAATGAGAATTTTTCTAGTTATTTAGATTTTATAACTGAATTAAATTGGTTAATGCTGTTTAAGGGAAAATTCCTCTAAGCTGGATAGCCCTAGCAACTCTCTGAACTGCTAAGGCCATTGCGGCTGTACGAAAGTCTTTGGTGTTATATTTCTCTTTCATTTGATTGACCTCAGCGAATGCCCTTACCAAAATTTTTCGTAGAGCTTCATTAACTTGATCTTCATTCCAAAAGAAATGTTGAAGACTTTGTACCCATTCGAAGTAAGAAACTGTTACCCCACCAGAATTAGCTAAAATATCAGGTATGATAACAATATCTCTCTCATTAAGAATAGAATCCGCTATTGGAGTAGTGGGACCATTGGCACCTTCGATTATTAGTTTTGCTTCGATTTTATCGGCATTCTCAGCAGTAATTTGATTCTGTATTGCACAAGGAGCAAGAATATCAACATTTAATGTTAATAATTCCTTATTGGTAATTGGTTCCCCGTTAGGGTAATTCTTGACTGTTCTATTATGATGGTTGGTAACATAATCCAATAATTCTGGAATATTTAATCCTTCAGGATTATAACACCCACCAAAAGCATCTGTTATTGCAATAATCTTAGCACTATGTTCGTGTGCAATTTTCGCAAAATTTGAACCAACATTTCCAAATCCTTGAATAGCGATGGTAACATTTTTTGAACTCTGTTTTTTTTGTCTGAGGGTATCTTCCATTATAATAAAAACACCTCTACCTGTGGCTTCTAGTCTACCTAAACTTCCTCCAATTTCTAAAGGTTTACCTGTGACTACACCTAATCCAGTATAACCTTGAATCATACTATATGTATCCATTACCCAAGCTATTATTTCGGGTGTTGTATTAATATCAGGAGCAGGAATGTCTCTGTCTGGACCAATCATACCAATCATAGAATAAGTAAATCTGCGTGTAACCCTTTTTAATTCATTTGTACTAAGCTTGGAAGGCTCAACTACAACTCCTCCTTTTGCTCCTCCGAATGGGATGTTAACTACTGCAGTTTTATAAGTCATCCATGAAGCCAATGCTTTTACTTCATCAAGATTAACATCAGGAGAATAACGAATTCCGCCTTTACAAGGGCCACGAGCAGCATTATGCTGAACACGGTATCCTTCAAAAACTTCAATGCTTTCATCGTCCATTGTGACTGGAAAAGTGGTAATTAAAGTCTTTGCAGGGTTTTCAAGAATTTTCTGAATATTTTTATCAAGATCAATTACTTCAGCAGTATTATGTAATTGTGTAAGTGCATTTTTCCACGGATTTAATTCATTACCTTTCAATTCCAATATCTTTCCTTTTCTGATAATTTAAAGAGCTTTTATTTTATCAATTACATTTACATTTGTTTAAATTTAATATCATGGCTTGTTGTTATCTTCATGCAATATATGATCTGATTTCTTGATATGTAGAGTTATTATCCAAAGATCCTTTAATCTTGAGTAAATTCCAAATCTTTTTGTGATACTATGAGAATAGTGTTTTTATTTGAGTTAAAATTAACTCTATTGCTTTCATCCACATTTCATATTGATGATAAGACAACTTATAACTCCATCCTACAAGGTTTGCTTCCTCCCATTTATTTTTTAATGAGCATCCTAAGCATGGAGGAATACAATAAATTGAAAAAAGAGGATTCTCCCAATTTGGAGGCATTTTGAAAAGTTTTTTCATTCTAATAAAAGCTTTCTTCATATTCATTATCTCAGAAACTTGGAGATACCATTCAGGTGTAATACAATCGTCCAGTGGCCCTTCAAACCAGTCTAATTCAAGTATTCGCGTTTTTTGGTTCACCCATATTAATAAGACTGCTACATATTGCCCTTCTCTCCCATCAGAATTTTGTCCAGTGATATTGACTCCAAGAGCAATACAGGGAATTTCCTCGGGGATTAATGTTCTTTCCCATTGTTGAATGATTGACTTCAGACATTCTAGGTCTGCATCTTTACCATTTTCATAATTGGGGAGAGAAACTATTCTCCGTGGGAGCCATCTGAGATTCTTATCAATAAAAGCTTGAGAAAAATTTTTTCGACCTGATATGTTGAATTTTTTTAGGGATTTCGGTACTTCAAGAAATATTGGGTGAAAATTATTTATTGGAAATTCACCTGGAATTGTACTTACTAGACTCAAATCAGTTGGAACTGTTATAGATTTAAAATCAATTAAATTTCTCAGATTACCCCAAATAAGAGAAGTTTCAGAAGCTGAAAGATTAAACAAAAGATTCACCTTTAAATTCTTATTTTTATAAATTATAGATAGGTTTTTTAGGAAAATGGGAGCTTAACATCGTTTTTTTTATTATTTAGTCAAATGTCTTAATTCTACAAGTTTTTGGCTATTTAATTGAAGTTGGGAACATAGAGGTCTTTTGCTCTTCGTTTTTCGATTATTTTTTCACTCAAGAACCTTTTTCTTGAAATGATATTCCGAATGGTCTCAACAGAAACCTTGGTTGTGGTTTCAATTATGCCACTATCTTCTGCTCTTTCAACAACTTCAACTCCCTCATCACTTCGTATAATTAAAGTATTCCAAGTCTCTTTTGCCCCCACAGAGCCCACACTAATGTCTGCTAATTCTGCTGTGAAGTTTGTGCACAATTTACAAGCTTCTGGTACGATAGAATTAAATTCTTTAATAGGATACTGGAGAAATGTACCATCTTTTGTATTAATGACTAATTTGCCCTTATTAATGTCCATCTTTTTTATTTCATTAATTGAAGTCTTACTTTTTTCTTGAATTGCGGCTTTGAATTGTGGATAGGGGAAGTTCTCATAACAAAAAACACCAATCAGAAAAATATGAGCAGATTCTGGAGGTATTTTGCTGAGAAAATTGTACTGATATCTACGAACTCCCGTAGTTTGACAACCTGTTCCAACAAAGATTAAATAATGTTTTTCACGTAGTAAACTACGTATTTGATTAGAAAGAGGCAAACGAGAGTAAATAGATCCAGTTGTTAACAATAATTCCTTTGGTTTTGAAGCGAAGAAAGGAGTTGGAATCCAAGCTGGCCCCCTCCTAGTAACTATTGCTCCTTTATATTTGGAATCAGAGGAATTACCTGAAAGAGTATTAATCAGCAATGAGGTTATTGTTCCTCCATTTTGTGCACTATTGAGAATCTCTTTATCTGTAGATCGTGCAGATAAAATCTTTCTATACATTCCAAGGTCACGATCAGACGCTTCTTTACCAAAAAAAGCTGATTCAAGTTCTTTCTTGGAAAATGAGGTCATTGGACAATTATCATAACAACAACCAAGGGTTCCGCAAGTCTTAGCTCCATTGGTAATATTACAGGATGTACCTTCCCTTAAAGAGGGAAAGTCTCTATATTCTATCTTATCACACAATAATCCACATGATCCGCATAGGGAACAAAGACCAGAGTCAATGACCTGCTTCTTTAAATTTAAAAAACCTGGACTTTCTTCGATTAGTGGCGAATACATTGATAATTACCCAATTTACTATTGATAATCTTCCCATATCTGAGGATATGGACGATCCAATCCTGCAAGCTTGACACCTGTAATTGCTGCTGCATTAATAGTTAGAGCCCTCAAATCTTCTTTTGAAAGATCTTTTATGCTTCTATGTCCAGAAAGCATGGTGAATATTTTAATCTCATCTGTCATTGCTTTTAAGAGATTTGCTAAGCGTTGACTCGTTTTCTTGGGATCTAAACGAGCCCGAAGCTCAGGTTTGTTTGTCGTGATACCATAAGGACAGATACCTTGATGGCATGCCATACAAGCTCTACATCCCATCGCGATTTCTGCAGCTGTCCCAATACCAACAGCATCAGCACCAAGCGCTAATGCTTTGAAAGCATCAACACCATTACGGATACCTCCTAATGCAATAAGTTTGATTTTTCGATAAAATCCCATATCTTTTAGAGCCTTAACCGCAGGAGGAATACAAGCAATAGTAGGAATTCCAGCATGCTGCGTTACAGACTCTGGAGAAGCACCAGTTCCACCAACCATTCCATCAATAGATATAGCGTCGACTCCTAGTTCTACAGCTATCTTTACGTCATGATAGGGTCGGCTAGGGCCTAATTTTATCAGAATCGGCACTTTATGATCAGTAATATCTTTAATAATCTCTATCTGCACTTTAAGATCTTCTGGGCTTATTGCATCATAATATCTTGGAGGAGAAAGTGCATCTGTACCAATAGGGATTCCTCTCACTCTTGCAACTTCTTCTACAACTTTTTTCCCAAGAAGATGTCCCCCCATCCCCGGCTTTGCGCCTTGACCTATTTTGACTTCTATGGCATCAGCATTATGAAGAAAATCAAGATTAACTCCCCAGCGGCCAGTTGACCACTGTACAGCCAAATATCCACCGTTACAGGGGTGAGGATTAGCTTTTCCAGAAGCTTCAAGTTCCTTTAGTGTATTGTAACCATGTACAAGAGGATATTCTTCATTTAGGGCTCCTCCTTCCCCTGTATTAGCAATAGTTCCCATTTTATAAGCTGCTATTGCTAGAGACATTTTTGCTTCTTTTGATAAAGCGCCAAAGGACATTGCCCCAAAAATAATAGGAATTTTTAATTTAATAGGATACTTTACTGTCTCTTCGCCAATAATTACACTAACATCACAATCCTCACGATATTTATCAAGAGGAGGCGGCGAGGCCAGTTGAGAGGGAATGATAACAAGATCATCAAAGTGTGGAATAATTCGAGAGGTTCCAAAGCCTCTTAATAAATATTTACCAGTTTGAGCTTGAAAGTGAATATGTTCAACCGTTTGAAAAGTCCAAAGGGATCGTGAGAAATATTCAGGTTCAGCAGGTTTGATGTGAGTAGCATTATTAGGACAGAACTCCATGCAGATCCTACAACCAACACATGCCATATCATTAACTATTCGAACCCTATTCTCATCATCTTTTTCATATACTTTATATGGACATACTTCTACACAAGTACCACAATGAGTACATCTTTCATAATCAATATTTACGCAATATGCTCCTAGAATTGGCAAGTTATCTTACCCTCGTCATTTGTTTAACTTTTTTTAGAATAGAACGGTTTATCGGTATCTGCAATAATTTTTGTAAATTCTTCTGGCTTTGCTTCGATCTTATAGGTAGAAAAGAATTTTTGAAGAAAATATATATCATCAGACGAAAGATCTTCAATTTTAGTATTATTTCCAAGACTTTTCCATTTTCCTCTAATAAAAATTCGACCAGAAATTAGGTAATTACCAACTCTTTCACCAGCGTTCCTTAATAAAATGATATTTCCTGCAAGCATATAGGTTCCAAGATCATTTCCTGCGTCTTTTTCTACAAGAATTGAAGCTCCTTTGTTCATTGTTCCCAAAAAGTCTCCACAAGTTCCTTTAATGATTACTATTCCCCCATAACAATATGGGGCTGCACAATAATCAGCATTACCTTTAACAATAATTTCTCCTTTGATCATGTTATCTCCAATATATTTTCCTACATTTCCTTCAATGATTAATTTAGCTCCCGAATTAAGCATACCAACGTAGTTACCTACAGAACCCTTAATAATAACTTCTCCTCGCATCAATCCCGAAGCAATACCATTTAATAGATCACAATTAGTAACAGTGACCGTTTCATTCTCTTCGAGGATATTTTTAATTTTTTGACTTACACTTTTTAATTTTAACCCAATTAAATCAGTTGCACTAACAGCTACTACATCCATTACAGCCACCTCGAATTTTTAATGTTTTTTCATTCTTTTTTTGGGTGAATAAACCCATGAATCGATTTTTTGCCTCTGCAAGTCGATTTTCATCCGTGAGTGATTCGAGTGAATAGATTAACAGAGAATCAAAAGTTTGTGTCCGCTTTCTACGTTGTTTATCAGAACAGGCAGCAGAAATTGTCTTAAGATCAACATCCTCAGAAACTTCAATTAAGCCCAAATTTAAGCAATTATTTAGGAAACTGCGTCCCTTCGTATTCCAAGTAATTAAGCTTGCAAATCCTACCTGGGAACCAGTCTGACCAATCGAAATATCAGCCATATTAGCAACATAATCTGTACACCGGGCACAAGCTTTCCTTAGATATTTTTGTTCTTCCTCTAGCGGAAAGGTGACATTTTTTCCAGTGTTAAGCTTGATTTCCAGGTATTCCCCTTTGACTGAACTGGTGATACTTATAATTTCAGCAGACGACACACCAAGATGACTTGATAGATCTTCAAGGAGAGCAGTTTCATAATATCCTGAGCAGAATAACCCAATCACAATGCCAATAGACTTTCGTAGAATCGCCAAACCTTCTATTTTTGACTCGGTAACTCTTCTAACGGCCTGAGCGACGCACGGAGGTCCAATAATAGCAATTTGATGGAAGTCATTTTTAATAACCTCGTGATATAAGTTAGATAAAATAGGGTTCCACACTTTTTGGTTACCGGAAACCTCATATAATTCTTCGATTGATCTGACAATTTTAGAATATGGTGTCCCATCCCATCTATTTACATCCATTATTAGAGCTGCATCAATAAATCCATTCATAAAACCTGTTGAAAGAAGATCAATAATAATTTCATTTATGGGGTTACTTGTGATATTACGTGTCGTTTTTACTGATATAACATCCTTTAGTTCTCTTTCTTCCCACTCCCTTAGGCGAGGACAACTTTCTATGCACATTCCCTCGCAAAATGAACAGGTATCAATGTCAACAACCGACAAACCAACAGTTTTCATTTTGGGAATAAAAATGGGATGTTCCATTTCTGGTTTAAACTCTAATCGTCCACGGGAACAAGCAGCGACACACATGCCGCAACCAGCACATCGATCGACATTCCAAACTTCATTTTCCAATTTCTGTTGTTTAGACAACATGAATTTCACCTCTCACACGTCTTGTTTCTACATATAAGGGTTCAAGAGGGCCAAGAGATTTGATTAATTCTGTAAATTCTGTTATTACTTGAGCAAACCGATTTCCTTCACTGGCTGATATCCATTCAAGAGTCAGACGCCTAGAATCAATTCCTATTGAAGAAAGAGCTTTCTTCATTTTCTCAATGCGTTCCTTTGCGTATAAATTCCCTGAGATATAATGACAATCCCCAGGGTGACAACCACTAACAAAAACACCATCAGCACCTTCGAGAAAAGCCCATAATAAGAAGAAGGGGTCTATTCGTCCACTACACATTACTCTGATGATGCGAATGCTGGAGGGATACTGAAAACGTGAAATTCCAGCGAGGTCAGCTCCAGCATAAGAACACCAATTACAACAAAAACCGACAATCTTGGGTTCATCAGCAGGAAAGTTTCCATGGAGTGCTTCAGAAATTTGGTTTAAGATCTGGAGATTAGTGAAACCTTGCATTGTTATTGCTTTTGCAGGGCAAGCGACTGCGCACACTCCACATCCTTTACAAATAGCCTCATTTACATGAGAAATCAAATCTATTGGATGAAAGCTTATCGCACCATATGGACATACGCTACCACAAGTACCACATCCTACACATAGGGTAGGGTCAACT
>JAHQWW010000118.1 GCA_029856365.1 Candidatus Hodarchaeota archaeon | reverse complement strand
AAATCTTCAGAATCACCATCAGCGTCGGCCACGTCCCACGCAGCCACCAGATCATCCAGAGTGGTCGGATTAGAGGTCAACGTGAGATTAACCGCTTGTGGGAGACTGTTGTGAATCAGGACAGTATCAGACGTAACCCAGCCAGAATACCCAGTGCCATCGTGGACGCGAATTCGATAGTACCAGGTCTCCCCTTTGGTGGTGTTCCCTGGTGAGACACTCGTACTATTGTCAAGCGGAAGATAGTGCGTGCCATTGCGATACCATTCCACCTCCTGGTTATTTGTATCCTCAGTATCCCCCTCATGGTCGTCATAGGTATAATCTATATTGAGGGTCGAAGTCGTATAGGGATCAGATCCAGAATAAAAGACAATTACATCGGAAACTGAGGGAGGAGTATTCAGAATGGTAATGATCGCAGACATGTTTGTTTCACCAAACAAACCCCCATCTTTGGGGGTAACATTGACATACCATTGGTCATCAGGAAATAATTCACTGGCATCTCTCTCCAAGGATACGGGGCCATCCGCAGGGTAAATGTAGGAAGAGTACAGTTGGAAACCAGAGCCATTATTCCGATACCAGTGAATTTCGGTCCCTGCTTCTCCATGACTGTCTTCATCATAATAATCATACGTGAGGGTAAGGGAACAATTACTCCAGGGGATGGCAGGGCTGAGCGTGAGGTTCTCCGCAATGGGAGGATGGTTAGAAAAAACATCCCCTTGATGGGTTGACGAGATGAACTCGTTACCAGCGGTGTCATTAACAATGATCTGAAAATTCATAATCCCATTAGGCATCTCGAGCGTGTCATTCAGATATGCAAAGATAGTACCCCCATAGGTTGTGTACCGCCCCATGAAAGCTTGCATGTTGTACGTTGTGACATTCACACGCACAGTATCGATCTCTCCCCATGAATCGGTAACGTTCGCCTTAAAGGTGCCATACGGCCCGAGCGTGTCGTAGTACTCCCAATCTAGTACAGTTGGATCCATAGTATCCTTAAAAAATGTGTAGTTTTTTTCAGAAGAAAATGCAAGAGAATTTCCAGCAGCATCAGTAGAGTCAATAATCTGATAAACATAATTATTGTTGAAAGTGACTGAAGATGAGTAGACCCAGTGGGTTCCATTATCAGTCATCTCATATTCAGTACCATTTATTTTAAGTTTAGCACTAAAAACGCTTAAATTATCCGTAATATTTGCCCAAAAAGTTCCCGTTCCCATTCCTGGATCATCTACTCCAAAATCAACTACAACAGGAGCTTTGATATCAATCACAGCGGGCTTGAGTTCGACACCAACAATCCCCCAATCGCAATTAGATGATAAGGTTGCGTTAACGACAACGGTTCCCACTTCTTGATTAGTTTTATACTCAGTAGATATCCCAGCGATGTCACCACTAACGCCAATTTGGTTTTCACTCAAAAGTGTGTAACCTTGGCCAGGCATAGAGATAGTAACATGTCTTCTTCCTATCGCACCAAAAATTGTAGCCATAGAAGTGGTGGTTACAATATCTAAGGTGGGATAGGGGTTATCACTACCTCCACTTCCCAGTCCATTCTCCCCATTTGTATTCGCTGACTCGGTATCCCCAATAGGATCATAAATGTTAATTCCTGAGAACCTGTGAACCTGAACTGCCACGGCTTTGGGTGAAGAGGCGAGAGTAACTGTTATATCTCCCGTGCTAGGATTAGATCCGATTGCATACCATACACTGATCCCAGTTTGACTTCTTCCACCAGGTTGATCTTCTAACTCCGTCCAATTCAAACCCAGACCTGTGACACTTGTTGTATCTGAATAAGCTTTGGATGATGCAGTAAGGACATAAAGATGATGAGGAACCCCTGAAACATCTAGAATTGTTATTTGATTAACATTTTCAGCTTCCGCAGTTAATGATTCTTCAATGGTAATTTCAGCAGTCTGACTAAATTCAGGGCCAATTGAATAGAATGAACTCGAATTAAATTGATTGTTATATTGAGCACTTATCCATTCACTTGAGCGTGCAATACTTGAAACTCGTACTTCATCTAATATTCCTTGCAACCATTCTCCCCAAACTTCATTTCCACCTATCCACATATTTCTATTGCTATCTTTAACACTATTAGGATCTTGATCCACTTCTGATAAAGTGCCATCAATAAAGAATAGATTATGAGTCCCATTATGCTGTCCAACCACGTAATACCATATCCCAGTAGATAGTACAAAATTAGACCCAACTTCAGATGTGGAAGGATAAACGGTTCGATAGACTGCTTCATTTGATAATTCGCCATCGCTCGCTCTTGCATATAGCTGCCAATCAAACCATGAGACATCAGTGGTAGCCCTCATTGCTACTGTAATCCAATCATTAACGGCTGCTTTAAGGAAAACCCATGCTGAAATCGTCATAGTTTCGGTGTTTAAAGGATCAGGAAAAGCAATAAAGTCATTGGTTCCATCAAAATCTATACCAGTAGCTAATTTTGCAGAAACAAGATCAGTCTGGGTCATAGATCCCCCTGATGAACCATCAAAATTATTTGATGTACTATCATTTATTGTACTTGTAGGATCATTATTAAGATGCCATACACCTCGATAATTTGCATCCCAGACTACAGAAGGATTTTCTTGATTTGAAACCTCGGAATTTCCATAATACATTGAAATGATCGTGTCTTCACTACTTTTAAGAAGAGGAACTTTAACCCAAGTTACCAAGTCACCATGGGTACTATTTTGTGAAAAAGATTCGATTTCATGAGCGAGTTTTGTTCCATTCATATCTACGAATAAGATGTCCGCACCATCAGGTTGGATCTTACCAGTTTTGAAGCTATTATCTGATAATTTTATAAGAATGGGAAAATCAGTTAGATCTCCTTCTACTTCATTTCTATTAATTACAATATCCCGACGCTTATTAAACGATCTATCAGACCACCAATTCTGATTTTTTTCTTCTGTACTAACTGAATAAAAACTTGTAGGGTCGTGTTGATTGTTATAAGAAGTATTCACCCAAGCTGAGGATCGAACAGAATTACTAATACGAATTTCATCCAACCTGCCATTAAGTGGATAATGATAACCATCCATGAAATAATGCCCCAATTTGAATGGTTGCGAATTAGACAAACTGTTTATGCTACCAATTGTTCCTACCGTGAAGTCTTTATCTTCTAAACCATTTAAATAGATTGTAGTACTGCTAGCGCTACTTTGATCCCATACAGCAACAACATGATACCAGGTATCTTCAACAATTGAAGTCCCTCCATGAACTTCAAAATTATCATTAGCATCACACCCACCAAAACCAATTAGTCCACTTGAGCAATTTAAACCGACTCCATATCCTGAGCCATAGTACGTTTCTTCCCGCTTTATTACAAAGAACTGATAATCAGTAGCTCCGTAAGAATCCAAATAGAACCAAAATTCAACTGAAAAATCATCTAAATCTCCAAAGTCGAGATGATCTTGATCCCCCATATCTATACGATTATTATAATTAGTCACCCCTGCAAAATCAGATGCTTTAGCAATTGAACCTGAGACTCCTTGAGTAACTGAGCTGTAAGACGTCCCAGCTACTTTGTAAAAAGTAGAGTCTTGAACATCACCAGTTGATTCACCAAGGTGCCAAACACCCACATAATTATTATCCCACACACCCTCCGGATTTTCTTGGCTTGAAACTGCAGGATTGCCATAATACATCGAAATAGTGGTATTCTGAGAATTTAACAAGCTGGGTATGTTCACCCAAGCAACAAGATAAGCATGGGTTGAATTGAAGGTTTGATTGAAAAACTCAATTTCATGATCAAGTCTTGAACCAGATTCATCTACAAAAATGATATCATTCCCTTCAGGCTGGACTTTTTCAGAATTATGAAGATCAGCATCAAAAAGCTCTATAAGAACAGGAAAGTTCGTTAAATCTCCACTAACCTCTGAAGCTTTGATTGTGACATTTTTTCTATATCGGAACATGTTATTTGCCCATGAATTGACACCATAACTATCTTTACTACCAATTGTATAAAAACTAGTTGAGTCGATTTGGTTGTTATATTCAGTAGCAATCCAATCAGATGAGCGAGCCACGTTCGATAATCGGACTTCATCCATCGTACCGTTAAGATTATCAGGACTTAGAGCTATAGTTAATGGTTCAATAATTGTTTCAATTGAGGTTGAATATGTGTCAGTTGCGTCTTCTAATCCGTTGATATATATTCTCATTGTATTTCCCTCTCTAGTTCCCGCAACACTATACCAGGTGCCAGTATTAAGAGTACTAGTGCTTATTAAATTATGATCATTAAGTTTAAAATAAATTACACCATCACTATTATCATCATTAGCATCATAAATAAATGATGAATATGCTTGAGTGTAAGAACCTTTTGTAAGCATATCAGGATCATTTGCATAGTTTTCTGCTTTTACCCAGAACTGTATTGTTATATCACCTGTAATATCTAATGAACTATCATTTCCAGTATCAATATAATCATCAATTCCATCAAAAACTAGACATCCGTCAATTACGCCTCTAACTTGATCATTGGAAGTCATAGAACCAACTGAAGTTCCATCATTCCCAAAAGATGAACTATCGTAAATTACTTCTGTGGGATCCTCCGCTAGGTGCCAAATGCCTACATAATTATTGTCCCATACTCCCTCTAGACTTTCTTGACTTGAGACTGTAGGATTGCCATAATACATCGAGATAATGGTATCTTGAGTACTTGAAAGATTTGTTTTTACCCAAGCGATTAAATGAGCATGAGTGGAATTGTAGACCCGTCTGTATTGCTCAATTTCATGATCTAATATGTACCCTGATGAATCAGTGAATAACATGTCGTTTCCACTGGCTTGAGCTTCATTTTGTAGATCAGGGTCATATAGATCAATTAGTACGGGGAAATTGTTTACATCTGAGATGACCTTGGTGTAGTCAATTGTGATATTCTTGCGATATTTCCAGCGTGTATCAGCCCATCCAGGGACAGAATACTGTGATTGACTGAATCGCATTCCAGTTAAATAGGACTGATTTGGCTGAGAGGTTCTTTGTGAGGTACTTAGTAAGCGTGGTATTTGGTGATAAATCTCGTTACTCTTTATTTCAAGCCCTAATCCCCTTAAGAACACTACTATGGAGTTATCCGAGGAGGAGAAATCCTCGCTATGAATTGGAATAACTATAATCAAAATATTTATACAAAAAATACCAATGACCATGCTTGGAAAGATCTTGTTAAGACTACTCACCTATTTACTCTCCAAAAATCTTTGAAATGATTTAACCCTATAAAAAATAATGGAAAAAAAAGTGTGAACCTGTTGTCGGATAATGGCGTCTTATTTTTTAAAATACAAAGAAAAAACAAAGAAAAAAGTCACCTTAACCATGCATGAATTTTTGTAAACCTCAATAGACCCAGATTTTAAAATAAAACTAGATAATCCTTCCACAAAATCAAGATTTTTATAATAAAATCAAGATCAAGTGATTCTAGAGGAATTTCATTGGATATTTTCAATAAATTAGTCGTGACTGCAGGTAAATGCGAATTAAAATGAGATATCAGAAATGTATGGTTATTTTTGTCTTATCTCTTAGAATTTAAGTGCTTTCAATGCTCTTTTGTTATGATTGAGAATGATTCAAAGAACTCTATCTATACATTTTTTATCACTTGGCAATAATCTTCAGTTTTCCTCTTCTATCAGTTCAGTGGTACCATAAATATTTGCATAAGACAATACAATGGACGACACGTATTTCCGAAGTGTAAAGACTTCTTTGCGGATTTCATCTTTTTCCGAAGGATTTTTATCCATTCTCACATGAATCGCATGGACTTTTCGTTTAATCTCGTTCTGGAAGGACTGCACTAATGGAAAGAGATCTTGGTGGATGATAATGTTGCAGGTAAGATTCTCCTGGCCTCCTCTAGAGTCGGGCCGCTCTAGGGCAAACCCGAAGGACATGACACTGGTACGAATCCCATGGGACAACACGAAGTCATAGCTCGAGGGGATCTCAACACCAAAGTCATCAGCAAACCCAGTCCCACTGAATGAACGATCCGAGAGATCTACCAGTTTCGTGAAATTGTCTTTCAGGATCTCCGGAATTATAATAATTGGGATTGGGCCATGTCTCTGGTCGAAAAAGCTGACAATCACGCCAATGGTATGGGCATCCAGTGATTCCAGCACCTCCGCCTCAGTGATGTCCGAGATTTTGGCCAGAACCAATTCTTTATCCAGGCCTACAAGCTCTGGTTTACGAATGAATTTCACGTAGACTATGGAGCCAATAAAAATAACGAATATAACCAGGCCAGCCACGAGGAGAACCCACTCTGGCAAACCTGGAGGTTTATAGATAAATCTTTGAGCCTCAAGGCGTTCGGGATAGTCTCGAATGTCAAACGCAACTGGATTACTATTCCCCACGACATCCTCAGTCGAGATCCGATAGATAATATCGAGGTTTGAGGTTGCTTGGACAAAGTCCACTGTTACTATATACAGGATGAAATTCCCGCTTTCATTGGTAGCTTGAATCGTCATAGGCACCTCCAGCCACTCAAGATCGTTTTGAAGGTAGGTAGCGCCATTCCCCCCCGTCTGGTTGAGCTCGTCACTCGGGCGGAAGTAATAAGAAAGAATGACTTCTGCAATCCCTGAGCCAAAGTCCTGGATCTCAGCATAAAAGGTGAGGTTGGTGGGATTAAGCTCATCATTCATTTCAAAATAAGCATTGAGAACACGTGGAGGTGCTTTATCCTCGAGAGTAAAGGTGAATGTTTGGATCAATTGGATTTCATAGGTGATGGAATAGGTGACTTCGGTCACCACGGTCACCGTGACCAGAGTCGGGGTCTCAAGATAGGAATACGTATCCAAAGAATAATCAAGAAACCAAAGGGTTGAGTCAGGACTCTTAGGCGAAGTAACAATGAAAGGAGAGAGTCCCGTGGTCGTATTGAGGCTCAAGAGGAATTCCACCTGTTTAATCTCATTGTGAGAATCTGTAACATTGATTTCCAATTCGTAGTGCCCCTCGGTGTCAGGAAAGGCAGTCGCGACAAAGCTATGAATCACAGGCCGACTCTCAATAGAGATTTCAGGGGAGGTGTGTTCAACCCCAAAATCAGTGCCATCAAAGGGTTGAATCGTATAATACCAGACATCCCCTGGAACAGTATCATTGGCCAAGAGAACCCAGATGTCTTGGTACATTAATGCCTCATTGCAATACCACGCGATGATCGGTTGATCCTCATCCCCATCTTCATCAGTATAGCTATAAAAGCTACTATTGATTTCTAACGCTTCATCCTCTATAATGAATTCAGGATGGGCGGTCCCATGAATAGTAATTGTAGGAACAGAGTTCTTGATCACCACAAGAGACGAATTCAGGAACTCACTCCATAACCCTCCATTGTCACAGACTCGGATTGAAACCATCCATTGCTGCCCTTTCACCACATAACTTGCAGGAATCTCCGTGTCATTTGTGAACGCTGACTGCTCAATGCCATTTAAATACCAGAGGATTAAAGCAGAGGATGTATCCTCAATATCAAAAACGTCTGGATCTGTAAAGTTCCAGGTCAGAGCTAGAAAGTCAGTTGTATAGATACTAAGGGCCCCCTGGTTGATCTGAAGATCGACCGCGATGGGCGCCGAGTTGATAATGGTAATGGTATTCGATTTATAAATGGTAATGGAATAATTATAGCCATCAGTGACTTGGATCGTGAAGTACCAGCTTTCCTCCCGATTAGTAAGAGTAGAAGGCACAGTTTGACTATTCGTGAGATTGTCCACAAAGATCCCATTGCGATACCATTGAATGAGCACTGCGATTCGATTTTCAGAGTCATTATCAACATCATTAAAAAGCCATGTTGCCACCAGAGGTTGAGTGGTGTTGGGAGATAGGGGGATTATGAAGATGCTTGTTGCAGTCGGGGGAGAATTCTGGATAGTAATATTAAGTAAATAATACCAAGCACTGTAGGATTCGCCATCAAAGACGCTAATATTAGTATACCATGCTTCCCCTTTTTTTGTGAACTGAGAGACAATCGCAGTATTGTCGTCAAATTCAGGCAGATGAGTGCCATTTCGATACCAGTGGATGATAATCCCCTGTTGAACGTCCTCGGTATCGTAATCAAAGAATGTATACCCAAACGACAAATCATTGGTCGTATAATAAGTGAGTTGCACCCAGTGTAACTCTGCTATCTGAGGAGCTGTGTTTCCAATAGAAATTTGCGAAGAATTTCGAGGCATCCCAAAGTCCCCATAAAAGTCTCTGGGCCGAACCTGAACCCACCAAATATCCCCTTTTTGAGTATAGTAGAAGGGGACAGTAACCTCATCATTTAACACCGAGAGAGGCGTTACAACCCCCGAACGGTTACGGTACCACCGATACTCGGATCCCACGGCGAAACCATCGACGATAGATAACCCATACGCAGGAACCCCTTGGTCACCATCCAGATCGGATGCAGTATAATGAAGATTGAGATTGAAGACCGTCCCAAAACTCGTCCCTTGATATTCCGTACCATTCATCTCCCCGCTAATCTCGATGTTTTCAGGCGCGAGATTGGGCGGGGTGTTACCAATAATGATACTTATTCCATACCGCTTACTGTTGACATAATCGCCATATACCTCACCATCAAAGGGAGTGATCGTCACCCACCATTTCTCCCCTGCAGTGGTGTTTTCTGCAGGCAAAGTAGTGCTATATGTATCTTCTAGATAGTCACCACTGTTCTCCCAGGTAATAATCGTCTGGGTATTGCTATCCTCTGGATCATCGTCATACCACGTATAATTCACCTGGAGAGGATCAGAGGTCGTGGTACCCCCTGTCAGAGTGATACTATAAGGATCAATACGGGGTTCACTATTGATAATATCCACCTCTTTCGCGGCCTCTCTCCATACCGATTGATCTGTATCATCAGAGACTGCAAGCTCAAATTTCCAGCTCTCCCCTTTGGTAGTAGCAGAAGCGGGGAGGCTCACATAATCATCATACGTAGCATTATGCACCCAACTCAGAGATTCATATCGGGACCATCGCACCCCTGAGATAGTAATATTATCTCCATCGGCATCCTCGGCTTGAAAGCTGATCACAAGATCACTAATGGTAGTAACGGTTGTTTCTGTGAAATAAGTGTTGATGATGGTTGGCCTAGAGTTTAAGATGACTATCTCAGCGGACATACATACCAAACCATAGTCAACCCCATCGAAAGGTACAATCGAATAGTTCCAAACCTCTCCCTTGGTTAATCGAGTGCCAGGTACGATCAATGAATCATTTAACGTACTCTGTAACACTCCTTCTTTATACCAGCGAATCCTAACTACTTCGAGATCATCACTCGGATCAGGGTCCGAGAGCGCAGCAAGTATTGCAGGAAGATTCAACACTAATCCAGTTGCTTTCGTAGGGTTCGTCGGGAGGGGTAGAGCAGAGGCATTATAGGGTACCGCATTCTGAATGGAAATGTGTGCTGACTCGTAGACGCCTAGCGAATAGTTTTCCCCGTCGAATACACGAACTTTAAACCACCAGACCTGATTCTTGGAGGTATTGGTAGCCCCAACGATTTTTTGATTGGCCAAGGCGGTTTGGTTTTCCCCGTTCTTGAACCAGCTGATCCGTGCCAATGTATCGTTTCTGAGATCATTGTCTATGTCGAAGTAATCCCAATCTGCAATTAAATCATCAAGAGTAGTAGGATTGGTCGTAATAGTTAAATTACTCGCTGTTGGGGCGGTGTTCAGAATAGTGATATTCGCTGGTAGTGATATTATACTGGATAATCCTTCGCCATCATATGCTTGAACCGTGAAATACCATTTCTCCCCTTTGGTAGTGTTTCCAGCCTTGATCAGTGTCTTATTAGCAAACGTTGTGTTTTCGATCCCATTTATATACCAGGTGAGGATAAAAGTCAGAAAGTCACTATCATTATCACTCGAAGACCAACTAGCTGCAAGATCATCAGTTGTGTGAGGATCTATGGTTAATATAAGGTCTTCAACGACGGGGACGGTATTAAGAATGAGTACACCAGGTGTAAGGGTCTCCTCTGAGGAATAGTCGCTCCCATCAAACGTTTTCAGGATATAATACCAGGTTTCTCCCTTAGAAGTGGCACTAGCGGGAATAGTAATTTCATCATCCCAATTGGGTTGATAAACAGTATTTCTGTACCATTTGATAGTATAGCTTAAGATGTCGCTATCATTATCTTCATCATCCCACTGTGCAACTAATTCATCTGTCGTCTTGGGATTTGAAATACTAATTTCCAAGTTTTTTACCACAGGAATACTATTCAGGATCTGGATGTGAGCTGACTCATAAAGCCCAGAATAGTTCTCCCCATCAAATACACGAACTGTGAACCACCAAACCTGATTCTTAGAGGTATTGGTAGCTCCAACGATTTTCTGATTTGTCAAGGCAGTTTGATTCTCTCCGTTCTTGAACCAGTTAATCCGCGCTGAAGCATCATCTCTGATATCGCCATCAATATCGAAGTAATCCCAAGCTGCAACCAAATCATCAAGAGTGGTGGGATTAGCTGTGAGAGTCAGGTTGCTTGCCAAGGGGGCAGTATTCAGAATAGTGATGTTCTCAGCTAGGGATATAACACTAGATAGGCCTTCGCCATCATATGCTTGAACCGTGAAATACCACTTTTCACCCTTCGTGGTGTTTCCAGCTTCGATCAGCGTCTTATTAGCGAATGTTGTGTTTTCAATCCCATTTACATACCAGGTGAGGATAAAGGTCAAACTATCACTATCATTATCGCTGGAAGTCCAAGCAGCTATGAGATTATCAGTTGTTTTGGGACTAGAAGTAATTCCTGCATTCTTAACCTCAGGGCCCGTATTCGCGATCGTAATAGTGGTGGAAACATTGAGCTCACTCCAATGAATACCATCAAAGACTCTGACCGTAAAATTCCACTGTTGCCCCTTGGAGGTGGCACTGGCGGGAACAATGTACAAATTATTGTACTGAGATTGGAGCTGGAAGCCTGTGCCAGAATTCCTATACCAGCGAATTTCATAAGCGACTTGAGGGTCAGCATCGACATCAGAGAAAGTATAATTCGCAATAAGAGCTTCATGGGTTTGAGGAAAAGTAGGGGATACCGTTAAATCAATGGCCATCGGACGGGTGTTGGTACCGCCACCCCCAATGTAAACCCCCTGTTCGGAGGTGACATTATCACTGTAAGTTTCGCCATCAAACACCCTGACGATATAGTACCACACTTCTGTAGCAGTGGTATTCGCGGCATAAATCGTGGTCTGATTTTGGAAGCTAGCATTATAATTCCAGTTAACATACCAATAGACAATTACCTCCCCCTGATACTCAACATCCCCAACATCCACATCTATAAAGGTGTAAGTTATATGAAAATCGTCACCCTCATCGGGAATGGTGTTATTGAAGGAGGGATTCGTTACCGTGGGTTTAGAATTGAAGATAATGATAGTACTGGTTAAAGACAGAATACTGGAATAAACCTCTCCATCATACGCCTGCACTGTCACATTCCAATTCTGATTTTTGGTTGTATTTCCAGCGTCCAATGTCACACTAGGAACAGAAGTTAGCCAGCTGCAATTCACCTCCCCACCAAGGTACCAGGTGACATTGAACGTCAAATTATCTATAGTATCATTATCATTGGCATTCCAACTGGCAATAAGATCATTCATGGTCGTAGGATTAGTTGTGACTTCGAGCGAATCAATTTCAGGAGGAGAATTGAAGATGACAATCTGGGAAGAGCTTTTTTCTGGGGAGTAAGTATCTCCATCGAATGCGGTAAGGTTATAGTACCAGGTCTGGCCTTTCACGGTTGAACTCGCAGGAACAGTCCTTAAATCGTTATATGCGGCTTGCAACCCCACGCCCACGATATACCACCGAATGGTGTACGTAAGGCTATCGCTATCCGCGTCTGTGTCATCCCAACTCGCATTAAGATCCGTGGTTGTTGTGGGACTCGGAGGAGTAATCACAAG
>JAHQWW010000117.1 GCA_029856365.1 Candidatus Hodarchaeota archaeon | reverse complement strand
TTTTTATGATATCTTACCAGGTTATTGTTATAAGTAATTTCTGACAATATTTATTGAAAATTGTCACTTCTGAATATGTTGTTACTATATCTATTATGATTGAGTTTTTCTTTATCAGAGACATAGTTGGTCTTGAAAAGCAGGATGAAATCAAAATGTGATTAACAGAGTGATTGAGAATAACAAGGAGATGGTTGGATAAGAATGTTCCTAAATAATTTATTATCAAACGAATTAAGAAAATTAGAAGAGTTGAAAAAGCTTAGGATCGTGTTAAAACTAGATGATCGCTTATTTGATCATGCAGTCAATGAAGTCTGGTGTACTTTGAAACAGATGAAGGTAGAACTAGGATTATCTCCTCAGATCCCCATAGATGAGCTGATTCGGATTTTTAAAAAGTTTGAAGAAATACGAATAGTCTTTAACCTTCCGACACGTGATTATGGTCAATTAAATGAACTCTTGGTTGAGATAACAGCAGTCAGAAACATGCTAAACATCCCTGATACTACACCATTAACAGATGTATTGTTCCAAATTAAACCTGAATTGCTTCCTTTACTAGGAATCGGAAATGATTCATTACTGGAAAAAATGATGCTATATTCGTGGTTAAAGTGATACTGAGTTGAGAGAGTACTTTCAACAACGAGTAACCGATCTGTTTCAGCTATCATATTTTTTTAGAGATTAGAAATCATTAGATGATTAATAATAAAAACATTGGATTTTTCTTGGTAGTTCCTTCCCCAACATCTGGGAAATCCATGAAATTAATTCTTTGAACCAAAGATTGACTACTTATGAAATATTACTCTCTTTGTAGAGTTTTAATTCACCTATCTTTATCTTAAAAAGACTACGTTACATACTACCATTATTCGATAATTTTTAGAAAAGGACGGGTTATTATGAGGAAATTCTATTCATTCAAAATTTCGATGTTTGTTTTCTGCCTTGTCGTCAAATGAAGGAAAAGCTAGTTTATTCTTATCTGATCATTTCTCTCTTAGAATATAAAAACCGATATAATAATGATTAAAGACCTTCTAAGTTTTCTGTTGTTCGAAAGAAAATTTCGATAATCAGTAAAACATCCGGATAAATTATTCAGAAAATATTATCATTTATCCTTCTCTAAAAGGACATAGAAAACTCTCTAAAAGCATATAGGAATGAGAGACATATCTTGATCGTTCTTAAGGTCGTATTAATTGGTGATGGCGGCGTTGGTAAGACGGCCATTCGTGAACGATACCTCGGAAAAGGGTTTGACGCCCAGTATGTTTTGACCATCGGTGCTGATTTTGCTACGAAGGATGATGTCATATATGGCACTCCTGTAAGATATCAAATATGGGATTTAGCTGGGCAAGAACGTTTTGATGGGGTAAGAGGGGTCTATTACAGAGGAGCGTTAGGAGCACTTCTTGTTTTTGATGTAACGAGGCCAGATTCATATTTTAACGTTCCTAAATGGGTTAAAGAGCTGTGGGCGAATAATGGAAGGGGTAAATTACCCATTGTCTTTGTAGCTAACAAAATAGATATGCGTGAGTCTGGAGAAGAAACAATAAGTGCAGAACAAGGAAGATTATTCGCTGAAAAACTCACCAAGATGACTTCACGGGAAGGGTTCGCTTGTCACTATATTGAAACGTCTGCTAAAACAGGAGTGAAAATTAAAGACGCATTCTCACTCCTTGGGGAAAGTATAATGAAATATGCAGAAAAACGGAATATGATCAAACAGAAAACAAGTCATCCAGTTCAATCCATACCAAGTCAGCCAATAGTAAAACAGATGCAACAGAAATAAGTTCTCTTTTAATTTCAAATGATCTGTAAAATACATTTGTCCAGATAATTTATTTCTACTCTCATGAGTAGAAATATATGTTTGTTTTAAGAGTAGAAATTTTGAAATGAAAGTCCTGCCTCGAAACAAAAGTTAATATAAATTATGAACCTCCTAAAAATTAAAGCAGTGATGAAAAGTATTGTTAAACCCTTTGACACACATTCATTTTTATGGATATAATGCTTTCAAGATTGTTGACGGTAGTTTAAGCATAATCATTGATCCAGGGAGAAATTTGAAATGGAATAAACTAAATAGTCTTATTCCAAAGCAAGAATGGGATGGAAACTACATCTTTATTACACACGAACATGATGACCACGCGGATTTCGCGATAAAAATAGCGAAACATACAGGAGCACATGTTATCTCTCATAAAACCTTACAAACAAAATATTCCAAGAAATTATCCAACAATAGAACTATCGGATTATATCCAGGTGAGAAAACAACATTAAATAGTATCACCATCAAGACTTTTCAAGTACTTCATGGCAAAGTAAATATACGAATTCTCAAGAAACAATTCAAAATATCTCCCCCAAAATGTTCATCCATCGGATTTATTATTTCTTTACAAGGCAAATCTTTTATGAACTTAGGTGATACGGTCTTCTTACCAGAATGGAAACATAATCCCCCATTTAAACATCCTGATGTATTGATGGTTCCTATAGGAGGACAGATGACAATGGATCCACAAGAAGCATCAGATTTTGTAAAAATAGTAAAACCTAAAATCGTTATCCCTTGTCACCATCAATGGCACATTCTTTTTTATAGGAGAAAGACTGATGTCTCTTCCCTGAAAAAAACCTGCGAAGAAAATGATATAATTTTCAAAGAAATGGTTCCAGGGGAAAAATGGGTTTTAAATAAAGGGATTAAATAATTCAAAAAAGAAAATTATAATTGGAAGGATAAGACGGAGATTTTGGTGAAATAGACATGTATGATTGTAAAATAACGGTAATAAAAAGAACAATAATTCAAGATATCATTAATGAATGTCTCAAAGAGACCGTTTTAAAGACGGCCAAGAGTTTATAATCACTAAAGAAAACAGATATAAACCTCCAGAAGGTTTCTATGAATGAGCTTGGGCTGATATTCGTTATGACTTACTTACACTCGTCTATGAGGGGAATGTTCCCCATATGAAGAATGAGGATACTAATAATGTACTGATTGGTTTCATCCTGTTTATTTTAAAATTGAAAGAATAGACTAAATTAAAAGATATAATTGAAATAATAATTAAAATGAGAAAAAATGACAGAAACCAATTATCTCTGATTGATATATGGGATTATTTCCGCTAATTCAATAAAAGTGTTAGCTTGCGCTTTCAGTTCATGAGCTAACAATGGTGGATCTGATTTTTCTGTGCTTACAACGTGAATGTGTTTATTATGTTTTTGAAGTTCTGAAACACATCTAGTAAAGTCTCCATCTCCAGAAAATAGGACTGCAACATCATAGCTGTCCATATTAAGTAGCATGTCCATAACAAGTTCCACGTCCATATTCCCTTTTATATACGAATGAGTTATTTTCTTTACTTCCTTGGTTACAACCGTGAATTCATTATGTCTCAACCAATCAAGGATCTTCATAATAAATCCTTCAGAGGGATCATAAGCAGAGTAATAGTATGCTTTGAACAGAGTTCTTTCCTTGGAAACAAAATAATTCTTCAACCGTAGAAAATCAACCTTAAACCCAAGGCTTTTAGCTGCATGATATAAATTCCCTCCATCAATGAATAACGCAACCCGATTATTTTTCTTCTGATTTCTAGGACGAAATTCTTGATAAGAATGCTTTTTTCCACAATAAGGACAAATACATTGGTCTTTCATTAGTATCATATTTCCTTCTGATCTTCTGTGAAACAATTGACGTGTGTCATGAATTAGATATTTTTTCACCAGATAGTTTAATTGGTTTCCAGTCTAGACTTTGATGCTCATAATATTGTTTATACAATTGTCCATACTTGCCTCCTTGAACCAGTAAGGACTCATGTGTTCCCTCTTCAATAATTTGCCCCTTTTCCATTACAATGATTCGATCTGCATTTAGAATAGTGGAGAGTCTGTGAGCAATAATGATTGAGGTTCTACTAGATAATAGCACCTCAAGTGCCTCTTGAATAATCGCCTCTGTATAAGCATCCACTGAAGACGTGGCTTCATCGAGTATGAGAATTTTAGGATCAGTTAGGAGGGCTCGAGCAAAACTAATCAGTTGTTTTTGTCCAGCCGATAGCCCTCCTCCTCTTTCACCTACTTGAGTTTTAAGACCATCGTGTAAATATTCGATGAGTTCATCAGCATGGACTGCTCGAATAGCTTTCCAAAGATCTTCTTCTGATGCATCTCGTCTACCATATCGAATATTCTCCTCTATTGTCCCTGAAAAAAGGAACACATCTTGTTGCACCATCCCGAGGTTTCGTCTGTATAAATCCAGCCTCATCTCTCTAATGTCAATTCCATCAATCTTAATGGAACCCCCTTGAAATTCATAAAATCGAGCTAAAAGATTGACTAAGCTGGATTTTCCCGCCCCAGTGTGACCTACGATTGCAAGTTTTTCCCCTTTTGCTATTCTTAAGTTAAACCCTTTAAAGACCCATTCACCGTCGTTTCTATAACTGAAGTCGACATTTTCAAAAATAATCTCTCCCCCTAACTCATCGACATCGTGAAGCTCTGAGTGCTGCTTGACATTAGGTTCGGAGTCTAAAATATCTAGAATACGTTCATATGCTGCCATACCAGCACTAAGTTCTGGAAAAAATGTAGCAAGAACCATGATTGGACGAAAAAATCGTTGGATATAGAGGATAAACATCAAAATAATCGCGGTGGATGATGTTCCTTGAGAAATAAGTTGACCACCCAAATATACAATTATTACCAGTATTATGGCAGTAATTGTTTCCAGGATAGATCTCCAGACATGAGTTACTGCTGTCAATCGATAAGCTGTTCTAAAGTACTCTTTGTTTGTCTCCTGAAACTGTTCGGAAACTGTAGCTTCTTGTCCGTAGCTTTTACACACTTGAATACCTTCAATTGATTCTACCATTCCATTATTGACATTCCCAATTGATTTTCGATAATCTCGACTTACAATTCTAGCTAGCTTCCTTAAAGAAAACATTAACAAAAAGAGGAAAGGAACACCTGCTAGAGTAATCAAGGCTAATATTGGATTTAACCATAAAAGAACTCCGAAAGTCAAAATACTCACAAAAAAATTCCCCATAGTGTCCGCTAACAAGATGGTAGTATTTCCAAAATCTAAGGCATCATTTGAAACTCTTGAATTCAGACTCCCACTCAGATGTTTATCGAAAAAACTCATATCTTGTTCTTGCAATTTATCAAAGATATCCATACGAAGGTTTTCCAAGAAATATGGCATGAAATTCCCAACCTCCCTTCGACGTAGGCTGAACATGATCCATATTATAGCAGATAAAACGAGGTATATGACCCCAACACCTATAACTAGTGTAAAATCACGATTTGGTTTTTCAAGCTCCTCAACTCCAAATCCAACCATAAGTGGAATAATAATATCAGCTGATGTGGAAATTAGGATAAAAAGAGAGATTAATGTAATACTTTTCTTAAACGGAACGATTCTACGAGCATATCGAGACAGTAGTTCACGATCTGAATACTCTCGTTCTCGTTTTTCACTGAATAGTCCTATATAGAGTCCCATATTAATCCCACATTAAGTCCTTACTACTAATTCCGGCAAGACCAAATGTTTCCCAAAAATCCGTCTGTAATCTTCTGAACTTTGCAATAAATCATTGTGATTACCCTCTGCGACAATTCTCCCACGTTTAAGTACAATTATTTTATCAGAAGTCCGTATTGTGTGTAATCGATGAGTAATAACCAACGTTGTTCTATTCTTGACAACATTTTCCATAGCATGAGTGATCTTCTCTTCTGTTTTACTATCAACCGCAGAGACAGAATCATCAAGAATGAGGATTTCAGGATCAGTTAGGAAAGCACGAGCGATAGCCACTCGTTGTTTTTCACCACCGGAGAGGCGTGTTCCTCTTTCACCAACAACTGTATTGTATTCTTCTGGAAAGTCTTGTACAAAATCATTGACTTGGGCGAGTTCTGCCATCGCCCTTATTTCTTCTTGTGAGGCATTTGGTCTACCAAAAGCAATATTCTCACTTATTGTCCGAGAAAAAAGATAGATATCTTGTTCGATATACCCGATGTGTCGTCTCAATTCATCAAGCGGATAATTTCGAATATCTATTCCATCTAATAGAATCGTTCCCTCTTGGGGTTCATAAAGACGTAACAGCAGTTTTACCATAGTCGTTTTTCCGCATCCTGTTGGACCTACTAGTGCTACTCGTTGATAGGGCTCAACAATAAATGAAAAATTCTTTAGTATGGGAGTGTTTTGTGTTCCATCATCTCCATACGCAAAAGTAACGTCTCTAAATTCAATTCTTCCCCTGAAATTATCTGGCCATTCTAAGAGATAACTTTCTTGTTGCTCCTCTTCCTCCAAGGATAAGCTCGTATATAGTCGTGAACATGCGGCAAAACCACTCATCATGTCATTAGTGGCCCAAAAGATCATATTCGTAGGATCTATAAGAGTAATTAAGAGTAAATTTGCTGCAGTCAATGCACCTATCGTTAGCGTATCTTGAAACACAAATATACAGCTTGCAAGAAAAGTAGCTCCAATGGTAAGATACAAAACCAATAATGGATAAAATTTGGCTTGAACTTTAGTCTCTCCAATCCGATTATCGCGAAATCCAATTACTGCCTGGTGGAATTTTTCACGTTCCAATTCCTCTGCAGTAAAGGATCGTACAATGGCAGCACCACTTATACTGTCCTGTAATACTACAGCCACATTCGAATGTGTGACCATACGACCAGCAGCCCAGGGGGTAATTCTTCTTCGATATTGTAAGAGAAAATAAATGTATAAAAGGATGAATGGAGTACAAATCATGGCTAATCTAAGATCAAGGGTTACAATCAACAGTATGGCAGCCATAATAACTTGAAAAAAAGGATAAATATAAAAAGCACCATGAGAGATCATTGTATTGATGATACGCAAATCATTTGTCGCTAGAGCTTGGAGGTCACCTATTCGTGCCTTATCATGATATCGTAATGGCTTATATTGAAGCGTATCAAAAAACTCTTGCCGCATATTCTGTTCAGTTTTTAAACCAAGATAATGTCCAACCATCATTGTTATATAATCCATTGCATTCCGAGAAACATAAACAGTAAGTGTTATGGCGAGTAGTAATATTAAATTAGTTAAATCACGGGTTATGAGAGTAGTATCTATGATATATCCGATAACAATTGGAATGATGACTCTTAAAGAGGTAACAGAAATAATGCCAACAAGGACACACAGTACTAAGAATTTTTGTTTAACAAGATGGTATAAAAACCATTTTTTATAGCTTGAAATCTGTTTGATATCCAAACTCATGATATTTACGCAATCCCTGGGCAATTCCTTTACTAATCAATGGTTTAGCGCTAATTGAATTTAATTATTACGAAATAATATAGAGATAACGGAGACATATAGAGGATCATTTGTGCTTATTTCTTTCTTTTCCCTCTCCTTATTAACAAAATGAAACTTAGTCTAGGGAAATGACCTACCATTACTGAACTAGATGGAAACGTTGAAGATGTCCTAGATGAAACCAATGACTTGGAATACTATAGGTGCTATTTATTGCTCCATTCTTATCATGAAGTAATACATTTCTTGGTTCATCTACTGCTAGGAGTATTCCAAGCACTTTTTCTAGGGGAACCTATGAAAAAAGTCTGTTGGAAATTATTAAATTAAAAATACAATCAGAATAATGATTTTTAAATCCAAAAATCCTTTATTAATTGAACTAATACTTCAATGTTAAATCTCTAGAATCATATTCATAAAAAATGGCTATGATCGTTGTTTAATTCATATCCATTACAATAAAATAATCATAAAATGTGAATCATTTTGATACAAAGCAAATTTGAAGCAGTGAAATCGCTATATTCTCTTGAACTAAGTGAGAATGATATTGCATTTATTTTCTTAGGATATAGTGGAATTCTCCTAAGATCGAAAACCACTGCAATAGCAATCGACCCTAGTAGAAGTCTTGGACAAACAGAAATCTCTGCTATTGAGCATCTTGATCTCCTGCTTTTTACTCACAATCATTGGGATCATTATATCAATGAAGAAGCGTTACTGATAATCAAATCGACTGGTTCCCATGTGATAGCAGATAAAATTACTTCAGAGGAGCTCAAAACTAGTGTTCCTTCTAATATGATAACAATAGGGGATTCAGGTTCATTCTCACAAACATACAAAATAGGGAATCATGAGGTGGTCGCTTTACGAGGAATTCATGTTGGCCCTATAACTCAGTATCTAGTAATCTTGGGGAATAAAGGTCTTCCATGGAGGAGATTCAGGTTATTGGCGACATAAAGACATATCAGCAAAGATTGCATTTGTACCAACTGGTACTGCTAGGACATGTTCTCCAGAAGTAGCACTTGCAATGATTATGGATCTGCAACCAAAACTAGCAGTTCCTATTCATGGTCGGAAGCAACAAATGAAACAGTTTAAGGTTCTTATGGAAAAAGTGCTGCCTGATGTAGAAGTGATTATTCCAGAGAAATTTAAACCTATTAAAATTTCAATCTAATCCTTAAAATTGTTGAGAGTCGTAAAGAGACAGTAATGTGGATCTTCTGGTATATATTATTATGATCAAGATGATAATAACGGAGTCATTTAGTGATTTGAAACACATTTAAACCGCATCAAGGTTTCTAAACCAATTTCGTAACTGTGTCCATCGCCAAGTAGCTCTACTAGTGATATAGGTAAAACAATGAAATCCAAAGGTGGTCTTAAAAGAACAGCTTTTCTTATAATTCAGTTCATATCAATATGAACAAGATGCCAGAATGGGAATCCTTCGGTGATTTTCAATGAACTTTGGAATATTTGTGCCTAGCAATGAAAAAGCTTGAGGAATATTTTCCCCAGTCTTAGCAGAAGTCTCAATGAAATGACATAAAAATCCATCAGGTTCAGTAAGATTACTAAGATTTTCAGTAAAAGACAAGCCCTGACTAGGAGAGACGGTGTTATCTAATATATCGTATAAATCGATTTTATTAGCTACTACAACAATAGGAACTCGACCACGTCCATTATTTGTCCACAGTTCATTAATCCATTTAGGCATGTTGAAGAACGATTCAGGACGAGTGATATCATACACTAATAAGGCTCCAATACAGCCATTGTAATACGCTTCCCTGACACCATCAAAGCGTTGTTGTCCAGCCAAGTCCCAAATCTGGTATCGAACGGGAAATCCATTAATGTTATCGTCGTGCATGGCAAAATCAGCGCCAACAGTGAGAAGATATTGAGCCTTAAATCCGTTACCTAAATAACGTTCACGGATAGCTGTTTTACCAACCCCACCATCACCTATTAACGCAATCTTGAAAACTTTCATTCCTTACATCTCTACTTAAAACATTAGATTTTCGTCGGGAAAAATACTAAGAAGATATTCTTAGCTTTTCCTAATTTTAGTGGGAATAACCATCAAATAATCATAGTAAATTCAATTTTATAAAGATTTAACATATTTGAATATGACAAATTTTATGGATAAGTGACACAATTGGTTTTCTGACAGATAGTAAATGGTGAGAAAATGTACAATTTCTTCTTATAGATCCTAAAATGTCACTTTAAAGAAACCAGATCATTTCTCATTGAAGATATTCTTGTCTGGATAAGGAAAATCAGGAAATAAATAGAAATCCGATATATTAATAGTATATTATTCAATTAATGAGCTGATGACACGTTGAAGTTTATTTTTCACTTCTTTTGCAATAGGTTCCACCTGAGGATTCCGAATCATCTTGAACATTTGTTCTGGATCTATTGCAGCAACTTTTGTTGTTTTCTTCTCCTGTAATTCCTGAACTATGACGTTACACGGCAAAAAAAGTCCAATTTCTTTTTCAATATCAAGAGACTTTTTAGCAAATGGAGGATACATGCCCCTAAAATCATATAACTCTCGAATTCAACATTTGATTTCTCTTTAAGGGTCTTTTTCGCATCAATTTCTATTAGAACTCCAAAACCTTCTTTTTTTGGGCTTCGATAGTTTTAATAACTACCGTGTCATATTCTTCATTCAAAATAACACTGATTTCGTAATCTGTCATATAATCAACCTTCCATATCCATTTGTTTCATTTTTAATAATTTAGTTTCAGCTTTTATGAAATGTTTGCTGTTCATTTGGAGGAAATAAAAAGAGGGAGAATAAATGATCAGTACCCTAGGGTCTGATTTTTAAATGATTGAGCCAATGCAATTCCATAGGCAATTGATTGATTAGTAATCACACCCAAAATATTACAAGGAGCGTTACTATCAAGAACAGGGATTAATTGTGTCTTTTTCTTTACCATTAACTTGTAGGCATCAAAAACTGACCGATCAGGACTGATTGACAATGGTTTAATCATGAGATCAGCAACAACTGCATTTGATCTGGATTCAGGAGCTATTTTAATGATATCGTCCCATGTGATGACCCCTAATAGATCACCTTCATTGCAAACAATAAGATCGTTGATTCGTGCCTGAAACATAACTTCTAACGCTTCATTTAATGGGGTCATAGAGGACACAGTCATGCTATTGTCCATTGAAAGCATTACATCTCCAACGCGTAAGGGTTTGAGGATAGCTGACAGTTTGGTTGCTTGTAATTCTTGAGCAGCACCCCAATAAATGAAAAATCCAATGATAACAAGCCATAAGTTGCCCAAAAAACCTACTAGCAGCATTATTAATGCAAAAAACCGTCCAATGCTAGCAGCGGTTTGAGTTGCTTCGACTAAATCTTTTTTCCAGATGGTAAGGATAGCCCTAAGTATACGTCCCCCGTCCATTGGAAAGGCTGGAATCAAATTAAAGATGGCTAAAATGATATTTAGAAATCCAATGTCAAGAAAAATAAATCCAGTTCCAATGAAAAACGGTGTCACAGACAACTGAATCGGGTATAACAGGTGAAACAAAAGAGAAAAGACACCGATAATAAGACTAGAAATAGGACCTATTGCTGCAACTCTCCATTCAACCGAGGGGTCTTCGGGAATATCCTCAATCTGTGCTGCTCCTCCGATTGGATAGAGAACAATTTTATTCACAGTTAATGAGTTACGTTTAGCAAGAAGTGAATGAGCTAATTCATGAATTGTTACTGATAAAAAGAGTAAACTAAAGAGTACGATGGCATATATCTGAGGAAAAGTTAATATGAATAATAATAAAAATAGACCAATGAATGTGATGTGTAATTCTAGATCTATACCTTTCACACTAATAATTTTGTATGAATACTTCATTTTTCTTCAAATTCATATAGTTAACAATTGTTCATGAATTTTTTCATGCTTCTTTCGTAATTCTTTAGTGAAATAATAAACCCACTATACAGAATGAATGCCGAATTTTGTTGTTAATCGAATTTATAAAATTCCTCTGATAAATTCCTGAACATTTCAAAAACGAATCAGAGTTTATCCTTGCTAAAGGGAACAGATATAGACCTCCAGAAAAGTTCTATGAATGGGAGGCCTTTCTTCATGTGTTATGTACCTTTAAAATATTCTTAATAATGAGAGTCAAAGAATCATTCATCATTTTCAAAGATAAATAATGTTTCAATTGTTGTTTTGAAAACCTTGGCAATTTTATATGCGAGTTTGAGAGATGGATTATACTTTCCCTTCTCTAAGAACACAATAGTTTCCCTTCTCACACCTACTTTATCAGCCAGTTCCTTCTGAGTTAAGTCATATCGTGCTCTGTACTCTTTAATACGTGTTTTCATTAGAGTACCACTCAACCTCTCTGCTCGAACCAATAATAACCAATATAATACAAGGTAACTCCAATCGCAATTATAGGTCCAGTCATGGCAACAAATATTATTTCATCAATGATGTTCATTGCATTGAAAAGAATCAAGATCAGTAGAGAGACGAAGAGAAATCTAAATCCTACCTCAGCGGCTTTTAATCTGTTTCGTTCAGATCGCTCATCATGTCTGATATTAACTTTTCCTACTCGTCGATTTTTGAATTCGCTGAGCGAATAGAATAAGAGTAACGACCCAGGTATGATGAGGAAGCCACTCATTAATTGATAGA
>JAHQWW010000116.1 GCA_029856365.1 Candidatus Hodarchaeota archaeon | reverse complement strand
TATTCATAAAGCATTAAATAAAAGATGGATTGTCTCATCTCTTGATTTTTTTGCTACCTCCATTTCCCAACTACGGTTAGTAGAGAGTTTTCCTGAAAAACTGATTTATGAGGCAAAACAAAACGCAATAGATGAACATCTGGTAAATAATCCAGGAAAAACATATAGTCTGAGAATATTTCCTTGGGTAACTGAAAAAGTGGAAAAAAACCTGAAATCGGCAAAGATTCATAATATTTTAGATTATATGATTGCATTCCCAGAAAAAATATCAACAATTCCAAATTTGTCAATTCTATTACTTGAAAGCGTTAAAAAAGAAAACAAAAGTGGTATAAAAGAAGGATACATTGACCCTGAGAAAGTAATTGGTGCTGCAACTTTTGATTGGATGGATTATCGTGTCACACCACGTTTAAGAGGAAGAAATATTTCAAAAATCAATGAATTTTTACAGACCCCAACTGAAAAATTAGCAGACATATCAGAATTGGTTGAGAATCTAATCCTTCGCTCGAAAAGAGTTCAAAACGAAGAGTTTGAACAGCTAAACGAAGAGAAAGCTTTCTTGAAAGTTGCTGCTCTTCAAGAAGTAATGATATCAGATTTGGACCGTCTTGAAATTAAAGGATTCATAGATTTTCTTCTAGCAAATGAAAAAGACTTACAGATTATTCGAGATTTTGTGCCTCATCTTATATCCATGAAACAGGACGAAATTTTAGAGCAAATTGAGCAAGAGCATGAAATATTCCCTACAAAAGCCGCCTGGTGGCTTGATTTAGAATTAGAAACCCAGCTAAAGAATTTGGGAATTCAAACGGTTTATGATTTTACACGCTATCCATCAATGACTCTGTTAAAGCTAAAAAATATGGATCAAGAAATCCTAGAAACAATCAAAAGAACATATGGCACACCTATCCCTCTTTTAACCCCAGAAGAACGTGATAAACTTGATTCTCAACATATTCTCTGTCTAGAAGAGTTGCAAGCCACTTTATCCGAGCATACATTGAAACCTAAGACATTTCATAATAGGATAGAAGAATTACTCAATCTCCTAAATGTTCCTATTTGTTTTCTTCCTATTCCAAGTAAATACTATCAGACACTTCATCACTTAGGTGTTTCACGAATTATTGATTTTCTTATCTGGCCAGACACCGATTTACATCGAAAAACGGGAATGTCATACAAGCTTATTGAGCGAACAAAAAGCAAAATTTCCCCCGATGAAATTAAAAATCTTGTCGATTCCAAAAGCCTTCCTCTCTCTGTACTAACAAGTAATTTGGAGAGTAAATCTTGGCAAAAGCTACTTCAGTCAGATCTTAGCCTTCAGGGCCTTTATTACAATCTTCCTTATTCAAATGAAAAAATAAAACAATTTTACCTCTCTAATCGTGATTTATCACAACTGGATACACTTTTTCTTACACCAATTTCACGAATCCCTCAAATCAAACCTAGATGGGTTGCTAACCTCCATAATAACCATATAAATACCTTTATTAATTTGATTAGTTGGTCAAGAGCAAATATTGCAGAAATAATTGGACGTGACGAAAATTTTGTAAATAATATATTGTCAGATTTCACTGAATTCAACCCTGGTATGCCACTCGTTGACCTGGGTGTTTTATCTGCCACTGAAATGAAATCCTTGAATGCTAAAGGATACTCTACGGTAGAAAATATATATTTCTGTGCCCAGAAAGACACTTTTGGGGTAATGGGTGTGAGGTGGAAGACAATTGAAAGATATCAACGAATCCTTGAGACTCCAGTGGCAATGCTTCAGTTACGAAGCAGTTCTGATCAGTCAGCAATTCGCGTCTCCCATGATGGTCTTGAAAAATTAGCCAGTAGTGGAATCGATCAAATAATCAAACTAATTTACTGGCCTATTGATGAGCTGAAATCAATCCTTCCAATGTCTCTAAAACGTATTGAAGAGTTGAAACAGTCAGTAGCGATAAAAGAACATGGAATGCCACTAGAAAACGTTTGTGGATACAATCGTAAAACAATCTCAACATTATTAGGTTATGGTATCGAAACAGTAGAAGATCTCTATTTCACAGCCTCAGAAGATATGCTGGATGAAGATGATGAGCTTGATTGGAGCTATGTAGAGAAAGCAATCTCAGCACTTGAACTTCCCATGACATTTCTCAGTGGGATCATTGCAGACAAATACATTGATAATTTGGTTAAGAAACGGATTGATACAATAATTCGATTCTTAATAACATCTGAAGAAGAGCTCTCTGAAATTCTAAAAACCCCTCCAGAGAATGTTGCTAATTTAAGAAAGAAGGTTAATCTTGTCCAATTGCGTGAATCGACAGAAACATCGGTATCAATTCTTGAAGGACTCCCCCGAAAACAACTTCAAATATTAGCTGATGAACAAATTTTAACTATTTTTGATTTTTTGACAACTCCTGATGACCAGATCGCAAATATTCTAGATCTCGATCTTAAACAAGTGATCACAATGAAAAAAGATCTTAATTTCACTAACATTAAGGCCATTAAAGAGGAAAAGATGGTTCCTTTAGCCCGAGTTTCTCTTTTCGATAGAAACACCGTTAGAAAACTCGCTCGTTTAGGAATAGAGAGTTTAGCAGATTTATATTATGTTGCTACACCCAAAACCTTTGTTAATAGCGATATCGATTGGCAGGAAATTGTAGACGTAAAAACTGTTTTAGAAATGCCGATTGAGATTAGTCCAGTTTCTACACAGGAAGAAAATAACATTTTACGGAAAGGAAAAATTAGAATGGTTTTAGATCTAATGATGGAGTCTCAGGATGAACTTGAGGCGCGGACAATGTTACCATCAGCTAGAATAAAGGCTATTCAAGATTCAATTAACCTCAATGCAATTTTGACCTTCTTAAAACGAGTATCAATTGATAGACTTGATTTTCCTCAAAAATATCTTGCTACATTACATCATGCGGAAATAAAAACTGCTTTTGATCTTTTAACTAACCCAAATGAAGACATATTTCTTAAAAAAGAAGGTGATAAGAAGGTACGTATTGACAGAGACAGATGGGAACAATTATTCTCTATAATGGCCATACCTCTCGGTTTGGTACTGGGGGTTGATCGTGAAATTGTTAAAAAACTGAAACAAAAACGAGTTGAGACATTACAAGATGTGTATTCCACTTCTTCGGAACGAATTGAAGCGATATTAGAAGCTGATCCCGTAGAATTATATACTGAGTTAGATTCGCTTAGTTTTCTTGAAATAGCTCAATTTTTGACCGTTCCAATTTGTTTCATTCCTGGTATTTCTTTAGATTGGATTCAAACACTTCAAAAGCATTCAATTAAACGTATTGGAGCATTATTGGACAAAAATATCAGAGAACTCGCTGAAAAATTAGGTACTACATCACCCAAAGTTCGGGGACTAGTTACAGGAATCAAAATGCCAGAAGTAATAAAATGTTTAGAAGATGAAATGATTTCACTCCATAATTTCTCAGATGTTCTTCCATCTAAAGTTATTTCTGAATTAGAGGATAAAAATATTACTTCTATACAAGAATTAATCCTACGGGATAGAAAAGAGTTTGATATTGATGAAATCAAAAAGATTTATGAAATTCTTGAAGCTCCGATTAACAGATTGACTGAAGAGCTTCCATTGAGTGATTTGCGGAAGTTGTCACAGAATGGAGTGACAACGATTTCTGATTGGTTTTTCGCCCCAAATAGTGCTTTAGCGAAACTATTGGGAATGAATCCCTCTGAAATAATTAACCTGAAGAAAGAATACGATTTTCAAGCTACTGAAGAAATCACCGAAGAAGATACTCCTCTTCATACATATGTTGAAACGGGATACATCGATTTTGAGGAAGTAGAAAAATATGGGATCCTAGTATTAGAAGATTTATTATTCGTCGACTTAGAAACAATTCCTGTTTCTGATCAAATAAAATCTCGACTGGTTAATTTAAAAGATGCCCTCAACTCATCTCTAGCTTACTATACTTTACTTCCTCCTCAATATGTTACCCCATTGGCGTTCAATGGCATAACCTCTGTTACTCAGCTGATCAAGACTGATTTTTCCCAATTAGAAGATCCTATGGGTATTATTGTAGAAGAAGAATATAATATAGCAAAAAAATCGATAAATTTAGTAGATATTATTACCCATAAAAAAACTGATACAGAATTTCGTGTTAAATTATCATCTCTTCGAGCATTTACTCCGAAACAGTTAGACCAAATTCAAAAACTTGGGATTGATAATGTTGTTGACCTATACTTCCGGTTAGATACAGAAAGATTAACAAAATCTCTTATTAAACCTGTTGAGGCTGTGAAACAGGTTCTTGAAAAACCTGTTGCCATCTTACCCAATGTACAGGAAAACTTTCCACAGAAGATCCCCTTATTATACAATGCAGGGATTGCTTCTACGATTGAGTTTCTGTTTTGGCCCAAAGACGACCTAGCAGAACTACTTGAAATAAAACGGTATGAGATTTCAAAATACCGAAAAATGAATCTTGGTTCTTTGAAACGAAAAAAGAATCTAGGGACACCTATCGAGAATTTTGTAAGGATCCCTGAAGAATATATTACTTCCCTACAGGAAATCGGTATTGATAATATTGAGGACCTCTACTTCCATCTTAAGAGATATAACTTCATTCCTGAAGAGGTTGTTCCAACAAAGCTAATAAACGCGTGTATTCGAGATTTGGAAAATCCAATTGTACGACTAGCAGGGTTACCTATTCCAGTCGCTCAAGAACTGGTTAAAAGAGGGATTACACGGATTATTGATTTCCTCTACTGGCCAGAAGATGGTTTGAAGCAGATTTATGGATTATCAGCAGCTAAAATCAAACAAATTAAGTCTAATATCAGACTTAGGAGAAAAGCAGACGTTGTTGGACGATTGGATGCATATATGTCGAAAGAATAGGATGAATTATTCATGTCTGAAAAACAATTGATTAAAGCAACAATTGAGGATTATTCTTTCACTAATAAAGTTATTAAAACTGATATGGAAAAAGATGGATCACTTAATGCCATAAAAACATTTGTGAAAAAAGAACTTGATTTGAAAACAAAGCAAACTTTCTTGATTTTTTTTGGGCCAAAGAAGGCGAAGCGTTTTCAAGAACTTAAAAAAACGAATCTTAATTCATTATGGCAGCTCGCAAAATCAGAGGAGGTTGTATTACAAATCCGACGTAAGGTCGATCTTTCGAAAGTTCGAGATTTACGAAAAATGATGACATTGGATATAGCCGATTTGCCTGTGTCTGTTCTTAAGGTCGATAATGTAGTTCCAGAGGAAACAAATAAACGTTTACAAACAGTCGCAAGAGAGTTTCTTGAGGAAATAGCTGAAGACCCCAAAGGAGCAGCATTTCGTATTCCATCAAGAAGTTCCGAAAATGTTGGATATGATGATAATTCTAAAATGGTACTTCTTGGCAGTCATGTTATTGATAGACAGTTTCGTCACCTTAGTAGCGTTAAGAGTGTAGTTCAATTAACTGGATTAATGCGATATGTAAGTGAGATATTAGAAACTGACAAACATGCCACAAAAAGACACTTATTTTACCGTGATGTAAACTTATTTGAAAATCAACGAGTATCTGATGGATTGATTGAAGACTTGGGGGCATTATTGCGTGTTTCGCGAAATTCATTAAATGTAATTGCTTCTGCTAAAGGAAAAGTTATTGGTAGAATGTCGTTTACTGAAGGTGGCGACCGAATTGATTGTACTCAAGGATTAGGAGGGCATGCTATTACTCCTATGTTAGATCAGGTCGATAATATTGAGAGTGATGCTGAATTTGTCTTAGTCATTGAGAAGGACGCGGTATTCCAAGACTTAGCAGAAGACAAATTCTTCAATTACCTGCCATGTGTATTAATAACAGCCTCAGGCCAACCAGATATGGCCACACGAATGTTTATCAAGAGAGTTCATGAAGAGTTAAGCATTCCAATTTTGGGGTTCCTAGACGCTGATCCTTATGGTTTGGATATTCTTAGAGTATATTCGATTGGCAGTAAAGCCTTAAGTTTTGAAAGTGTGGAGTTAGCTGTTCCAGACATTCGGTGGTTAGGATTGTTACCTTCTGATATCAAGGAATATTCTATCCCAAAATCTGTTCTTATTAAAATGACAGATAATGACATGAAACGAGCAGAGGATCTGCTTCAGGAAGATTTTGTAAAGTCTCGTCCAGATTGGGAAAAGCAAATCAGAATAATGACCGAAACGGGAAAGAAAGCTGAGATTCAAGCACTTGCAGGAAAGAATTGGCGATTTATGACTGGAACATATCTTCCGATGAAAATAGACTCCGCAGATTGGGTTTGATACTTCAATAGATATATGTACGAAAGATCTGCAAAAGATCTTGAAAGGAAAGATTTTATAATTTTACTTGTGCAGAATCAATTTCAAGACAATGTCCCAAATCTCTGTTTTTATATTTCCTGAATATAAGAACCAAATTTCATCTAGGGCATTGCAAAAACGTCTCGAGTTGGTTGAAAGCATTATTGCGTTTTCCAAAGATAAAAATTTGAGTAGTAAAGACATAGAGCGTATAAACAAGAAATTAGGTTCTCGTATGAGAGGAACAAAACTGTACCCAGGAGGTAGTAGTGTTCTATTTGGGTGGAGCTTTTCTTTTGACAAAATTGGTCCAATTATATTAAAACCATATTATAATCGCGAAATTTCAGCATTGATAATTCATTATTTAACTGGGCAAGATTTTGTCAATGAACTTCAGAATTTAAAATTTCAATTTAAAATCGAAGAAATTCGAGTAATAATCCCTACTGTCATTGGATTAGCCAAAATAGAAACCTTTTCAAGGGTTTATCCTGTGTTAATGACCACTGAGGCTCCTGGAGAGCCTGCTCAGATGCATCCCTCTTTAATTAAGCATATCAGTGGACTTGCGCGCGATTTAGCCCAGAAAGGGATCATTTGTGATCCTTACCCCTCAAATTGGAAGATTTGTTTTGTTGGTGGTGAGAGAATCATTCAATACATTGACCTTTTGAGCTCCAACAAGCTTAAAAATGTATATAGTAGGATTGCAGAGCTTCTAAAAGATTTTGATTAGATTGTTAGTAAGTCTACTGAGAATTTCATTTTAATGAATCACGATAATAAACGGCTCGACGAATGGCTGAAGCAAAAGCTGTACCAACACCTTGATTCTTGAGTGCCGAGGTGGCAAAATAAGTTGCATTCATTTTATCAGCAAATTTCAATCCTATATCGTCACTAACTTCACGTTCTTTCTCCAAGTCAATTTTATTCCCAATTAAGACAGCTGGACTATCAGGGAGAATTTTCTTTGCTTCTTTCACCCAACTTGGAAGTGAAAGGACTGTGGACTTTCTTGTAACATCAAAAATGTACATAATGGCATGGGCACCCTCGTAAAAAAGGGGACGTACCTTGTCAAAAGCAGGTTGGCCAGATAAGTCCCAAAAAATTGCCGTAGTTGTTTGATCACTTGATGAACTCTTAAGTTTCAAAAATGAAATATCAGCCCCTGCAGTTGGTTTATGCTCAAAACCCCTGCCAGTAAATATAGAAACTAACTGGGTCTTTCCTACTAACGCATCACCAGCAACAACAATTTTATATTGTGAGAAATGAGGCATCTCAAATAAAATATCGTCAGTAGACATATTAAAGGCATCTCCATGGTGTAATATAAACTCTATTTGATATATTATGAATTTATGGTGATTTCTTAAGAAACTTTCTTTTTGGAAAAACCTTTTCCTCCTCCTATATTGAAATTTTCCTCAAGAATGAACTTAAAATTTAAGAATTCAATGAAGACTTCGGGTTTAGCTTTCATTCATATCTTCATTAGGCACTGATTTTTTTTCTTTAGCTAATCTTTCTTTAAGATGCATAGGACAATAATATTTACCCTTATAACTAGCATAAAAAGGGTTATTACATTTACAGCAATTTCGATGTGTTCTCACTTGGGTTTCAACTCTGGTATCAATACTCAGGTATCAATGGCACCGTTCTTGCATAATTCGACCCTCTATAATAATGATCCACCTTTTTGATCGCTTCTAAATGAATACCTGTTTCCTCGAAGATTTTTACTACTGAGAAATCAGATTCCAATCGTATTAGAATGCGGTCAACCTCGTCTACAGAAAGGTTAAAGAAATATTCAAAGCTGGAAGGTGATTGAGGTTTTTTGGCGGCAATATATTCTTGAAGTCCTAGATGTTCTGCAAGTTGTATGACTTGGGTTCGATAAAGGCCAGCTAAAGGTAAGAAATCACAAGCGTGATAAATCCCAAATTTTGTAAATAACCCTAATAACCATTCAGTCTTGTTTGGGGATCCGATAATAGATTTATTCTCACTTTCAGCCAAGAGGAACGCGAGGAGAATACGTAAACGTATTTGGCTTTTATGATGAGCAATGGTTCTTTGGATGAATCTCTCTCTTCGTGAAGATGGTTTTTTCACTGGAGGTGCATATGTCATTTTTTCAATTTCATAGCTTGTCATTTCACGTAATAAGAGGTAGCTAAGGTTGTAATTAAGAGCAGGAACAGCCTCAGGCACAATAAATCCAGATTTAATTTCATAACTTCTAGAAAGAACTTCTCTTATTTCTTTTAGGGGTCTCTCTTTATTTGCAAAGACAACATTATCATGTGGTAAATCTAAGTTCTTATTGATTGTAACGGGATCCATTTCTTCACGGGGTTGCTTATAAAGAAATCTTCCCTTCGTTACCAAAACTTTAACATTTTCTCTTCCCACGATTTCTTTAGCAAGAAAAACATTCATGATTACCTCAATACAGTCCCTATAAAGGATAAGAAGTCCTTCAATATCTCTTTTCTCTATAATGGAACGAATATAGCTAATGATTTTCGATTTAACATAACCAGGATCGATTCTCAGAATGTTATCTACCGTCATTTTTTCTTCTCCATGATTACGCACGAAAATAACTTTCGTAAAAAATTATTTAGTAAGAGTACTAAATATTTTTAGCGATGTAACTTATTCATTGTCTTGATATTTTTAATGACTTTGTAAAAAAGGCCCTTTTTTTACAAAAATTAGGACTTTAAAGATATTGCCAAGAAATTTATTACTTGTTGTTAATACTTTAGATGTAATGATTACGACTAATAAAGAAAAATTACACAAAATAAAGAGGATTAAGGCAGCCAAAAAATTCTTGAAGAACTAACTCCATTTACGTTTATCAAGGTATATAAAAAGGAATTCTTTCTCTTATAATTTTAGGTTTGAATTTCATAGAATTCGAATCTAACATAGTTCAAAGTTAGGTTGTTGCATAGGAAAATGACAGAGGAAAGAGACCAAATTATTCTAGAAGAAAAAAGAAAGAAGGCATTCCATCCTCGGTTGTTGGACTATCAAAGGTTTAGAAGTCAACGATTATTTGAAATACTTTTTATCGTTGTTTTAGCACTGTTTTTAGGACTATTTTTAATTTTTTATCCAAATGATCCTCACACAGGTAATATGATTCTTTTCTCGCTGATTTTCGTTGGAACCTTCCTTTTAGTAGCTAAATACCATCATCTACAACTTACCATAATTTTAGTAGCATGTTCAGTGTCATTGCTATTAGCCCTTTTATTACTGGAAGATTTCCGCTGGTTGCATGTAATTGATGAGTACATGGAATGGGAAGTTCTAGCGGTAGTTTTTGGTATGTCAATCTTGGTAGCTGCAACCTCGGAGACAGGACTCTTTGATTGGTTAATAATTCGCATGCTGAAAATATCAAGGGGGAATATTTTTCCTCTTTTTGCTCTCACTTTTATCCTCACTTTTTCATTATCTACAGTTTTAGCTAATGTGACAGCAATGATCTTAGTTGGCTCAATGATCCTTACAGTTTGTAATGGATTAGATTACGATCCTACTCCCTTTTTACTCAGTGCTGTACTCGCAACAAGTCTCGCGGGTGTGGCAACCCTTGTTAGCTCGTTACCTGCAATTATGGTTGGAGCAACAGATGCAGGTAATATCGGATTTATTGATTTTATACTTGTTTCCATTCCATTTCTTATCATCACGATTCCTATCACAATTATTTATCTAAAATGGGCTTTTCCAGCTGAAAAAATTCCATTAGGAGAAGTATCCAAGAATGGAATTGATACTCAAATGATTCTTTCTCTTGATGAATGGGGTGTTGTAGAAGATCGAAGGAGGTTTTATTTAGCAGCTATATCACTAATAATAACAATCGTGGGTTTTATTTTATCTCAACCATTAAATTTCCCCATAGGTGTGATTGCCATTTTGGGAGGCATTCTAGCGATAGTTTTGACAAGGAGTGACGAGCATCGACTCATACGTGAGCTTTCATGGGATACTTTGCTCTTTTTTGCAGGACTATTCATCCTAGTTGGTGTTCTTGAAGACACTCATGTTCTTGAAAATATTGCAAATTCTCTTAAGGAATTAAGCGGTGGAGATCTTTTCTTTGCTGGTTTTTTAATTTTATTAATTGCTTCTATTTTTAGTGGAATCCTTGATAATATCCCTGTGACTGCTGCTTTAATCCCCATTGTTTCTGATATAAATGAACCTTATGTAACAAATAACCCACGTTTCCTATGGTTTATCCTAGTTTTTGCGGGTGCATTTGGAGGAGGATTAACTCCTTTTGGTAGTGCTGCTTCCATTCTTGCGATTTCTCTCTTAGCAAAAGAAGGACGTCCATTAAATTTCAAATACTTTATGTTTCGACTTGTTCCAATCTCCCTCATTCTGCTTGTTTTTAGCGGTATCTACCTTTCTTTCCTAGCGTTCGTTGTTGGGGTAATTTAAGTCCATATATTTAGGAAATTCTTAACCCTGAGCACATGTTCAACAATATAAGTAATTATGAAAAAGTCCAAAAGAGGTATCCATATTTTTATAAAAAAACTGAAAAAATAATATTTGTGGTTGTTATTTTGAAAAAGTCTTTTTTCTTTTCATATTTCAGAAAAAGTAATTGTATATAAACTATTTTATCCATAAAGAATACTACTTATTATTATTGCTAGCTTAAGAAAATCTAGTCACATGGTGTAAAATCTTGGAAGAGCTTGATATTAGTAAAGACATAATGGAGATTAAAGAAAGAATCGTTCATTTTATTGAAACATCTAAAGAAGAAAGGGGAGTGGAAGGAGTCTTAGTTTTATTCTCTGGTTATATGGACTCTACTGTTGTCTCCAAATTATCGCTTGATGCATTAGATAATAAAGGAGTAAAATTACTCTTAAGAACCAATAAGTATTTTGAAAAGCAAGAGGAAATACTTGAGACCTCAATCGAATTCTTAGGAATTACAGAGGAGAATATTGTCCGATGTGATATAGAACCTTTGCTTAAGAATTTCGAGTCGAAAGATCTGATACCTGGGTCTGTTCGCGACATTCCTTCGGTATATCAGTCACTTAGTTACTCATTGCTGAAAAGCACAGCTAAAAAGGAAATTGAAGAAAAAACCTATAGCATGGTTGGAAAAGCAGATTCAGACCGAGAAAAATGGATTCAAAAAATTGTTTCTCTGAATAAATTTCGATCTAGGCTTCAAATGGCGGTTGCATATTTGACTGCAGAACAAGAAAATCGTTTTCTAGTGGGTACAATTAATAAAACAGAGCTATCAACAGGATTGTTCACAAAATGGGGGCATAGCCATTGCGCTGATTTAATGCCTTTGGGAGGTCTTTATCGTTCCCAGATATTTCAGTTAGCAGAATACCTTGAGCTTCCAGAACCTATTCGGAACTTATCAAAAGCTGATCTTATACCTGGCGTCCAGAATAAATATATATATTTTTTTGACTTACCTGTTGGTGATGTTGACAGAATTTTGGTTTGTCTTGAACAGGGTCTATCAAGTACAGACATAAGCAGTACTACTGGCTTACCTATTGATAAAATCGAAAAAATCTGTATGTATTATAATTCTGCAGCCTACACACGACAAGTACCACTCATCCCAAAGGTTTAAGTTCTCTCTCCTCTATTGACTATCTTCAATTGTCCCTATTCAAAAATTTAAAACAATTACAATATTGTTTCTAATTGGTTTAATAATAGGACTGGATATGATAATGATGCCATTTATGTTTGGGTTTTTTTTAACAAACCAATTATTAAGAGATTTTATT
>JAHQWW010000115.1 GCA_029856365.1 Candidatus Hodarchaeota archaeon | reverse complement strand
CTCTCCCCGTCTCTACAAATAGAAGTTATAAGCCCATCATGCACAGGAATTTCTTGTTCAATCTTTCGTTTCTCGCTACTAATTAACGCAACACCACCATCTCTCTTGGGAATACAGAAAATATCATCATTTATCCAGATTAAAGAATTTCCAGACATATTTTCTACAAAAAGATGTGATCCTAACTTCTGGGAGGTAAGGTGATATATAAAGACATCATCATCGAAAGTGGCGATAGCAGCTTTTGTACTACTGGGATTTATTCCAAAAATATTCCGAAAGGCAATGTCACCGCCGATTTCATGCATTTGTTCATTCTGTAAATTATAAAGAAAAGCTTTCGATGAGTCTGCGAGAACCACGATGATTTTGTTATCGTCAGGAGTTATTGAAAGTCCTTCGATAGCCTCGGAGAAAAAGAAAAGGACCTTCTCCTGTTTCTCACCATTCCAAATTCTTACAGTTCCATCAAAAGAGCAAGAAGCGAATCGTGGGGAGTGATGAAACGATGCTACTCGCATTACAGAAAAAAGATGTCCTATTTTTCCTGGAAGAATTGATTGTGTCTGAGGTGATAGATCACTATACATAACTTTTCCCTCTAATAACGGGATTTATTATTCTAAAACAATATGATTTTTTAAATAAATGTATTTACTCCTGTAACCATTTCTATTAATATTCATTACTTACGAACTATAGCGTGTTTGTTTAGAATTTCGGGTAATTGGTTTAGTTCTTTGATTCTAGTACATTTCACAGCAGTTTGAAAAGGTCGTCCATGCATGCCTGAGGGCCCTTTATCAAAAAGAATAGCAACCATTTTCAACTTTTGAGCTGGAACAACATCGTTCAGATATTCATCTCCAATATAAACAGTCTGTTTTGGTTTAACCTCTGGAAAGTCATCGAGAGCGGATTTGAATATTGCAGCATCAGGCTTACTTATTCCTATATCCCCAGATAGAGTAATCGAATCAAAATAGTCCAAAATTCCAAGGTTTTGCAAGATATCTATTAATGAATCATCCCAGTTTGATATAAGTCCAAGCTGGTATTTTTGTTTCAAAAAACGCAGCAATGTCTTTGTACCTTTTTCCAAGACATAATCCATTTCTAATTTGCCAGCAATCTGTTTTTCAATCCAGTTGATTTTTTTTCGGTTAAAAATCCCTAATTGACCATAAAAAATATTTTGGTATTTTCGTTGGTCTAGATCTGAGAATAATGCTCCTGGTATTCTCCGAGAAAGTACCCATGCTTCAGCTTTGCGGAAAGCTAAGAATATTTCTTCGGGTGAAAAAGATTTCTTTAGAATTCGTGACATAAGTTGAGAATAAAGGATAGGCAATGTTGTATTCTTCAATTGAATTAGTGTTCCTCCGGCATTAAAAAAAATTACTTGAAAATCAGTCATTCTCGACCCAACGGATGATGAATTACTTTTTCTGCTTCAAAAATTTTCTATCATGGATTATAAAAGGATAAGCTTAAAAATCTAAGGCTCATAGTAGTACAAGAAGTATCATAGCATGGCTTAAACTTCAAATTAAGAATTGTGTATGATACGATGAATGAATGACTAAACTTATAAGACACCAGTAGTTTAAGTCTAACAATATACAACAAATGTGTTTCGAAAAAAGAATATAATTTATCTGAACTAATTCAGACCCGTAAATCGTTGATAGAGCAATAGCTTAAACCTCGCCATGTTAAACAATAATAAGGTTTATCATTACTTAACACATGGGAGAAAAGCAGAAAGACTCTGAGACGCTTCTGAGCTGATTAGGGACGTACAAAGAACTACTATCGAGACAAGTAACATTTGTACAGTCTCGATATTGATTACAGGTGACTTCAATGACAGTCCATTCAAGAAGAAACAAACGGGGTCGCACAGAAATAGATATCGCAACAAAGTATTTCGAGGAAGAAGAAGAAAAAACAAAAGCGATCATGAAGAAGAAAAAGCGGCAATTTGCCTCTGTTTCACCCAAAAAGATCCCGCATGTCACAAAATCCTCAATAAATACCCAAATAGAGAAGAAAAAGAAGAAGTATCCTAAAAAGAAAATTAATCGATCACACTCAAGTAAATTATCAACTCATTCATCTAAAAAAGATAAATTTAAAAAACAGAAAAGAAGAACCGTTGTTAAGAAAAGCAGAGAACGGAAAAAACGATTAAAACGTGCAAGAACTCAATATTTTCAAAGATATAATGTTCAATAAAGTTGGGTAGCACGTACAAGATAAGATGTAATTTAGGATTTTTTTTCTTCTCATTTTTTTATTGAAGAGGGAGCTCAACCTACTGGATGAGTCTCAATGAATTGAACTCCTTAACAAGTTTCAATTATGACTTATTTTTCTTTAGTACGCAATTCAAGGTGTTTCAGCTGGATATTAGCCAGTTTTGCAGCTTCAAATATCCTCTCGTCTTTATAGAACTCTCCGAAAATAACTTTGATAATCCCTGCATTAGCTAATAATTTAAAACACGTCCAACAGGGGGACGCAGTGATATAGATCTCTGATTGATTCACATTAACTCCATTTTTAGCTGCTTGTGCGATAGCATTGGCTTCTGCATGTACTGTACGAACACAATGTCCATTTTCCATCATATGTCCAATATCATCACAATGTGGCAGAGTGCGGATAGAACCATTATATCCTGTTGAGAGGATCGTTTTATCCCTTACAATCACCGCGCCAATGTGTTTTCGATCGCAAGTTGACCTTGTAGCTACTTGTTGAGCAATCTTCATAAAATAACGTTCCCAGGAAGTTCGTGTATTAGGATTCATTGTAGGAAAGAAAGAATCTTAGAGTACTTTTGAAATTATCTACAAGTATTTAGAATTTCAAAAGCTCGGTTTTCTTTATATAAACCTACTTGACTTGAGTAATAGAATAGAGGAATTCATAATTGCCAAAACGTAGATATAAATCAAAATGGCACCGATATGGTTCAATAGCTGGAGTACTTTTAGCAGCCATTGGGGGGGTTATTATGATCCTTTTGGGAATTACAGCTCTGGTTGGCCAAACAACACCGATAAACACAATATTACCAAACTTTATTTCCATTCCTCCCGAACTTAACTTTTTATGGAGTACCTTAACCATTATATGTGGTATTGCTGTTCTTTTTGTAACTATTCATCAAAAACCCCATGAAGAGGATATTATTATGTGGATGATCTTATCTACATTATTAGCAATCCTTGGAGGTACAATAGGGGGCTTAATTGTATTTGGTGGTGTATTGATCTATTTACTGATCTATATGATCTAATGGTAAACCTTCCAACAGTTTGGAATTCAGAAAAATGGTAAAATATATTGTTGGAATAATTGGAAGTAAAAATACAGGGAAAACAACGACAACGATGAACTTAACTGATATTTGTGCCAATAGAGGTTTTAAAGTAGCAATAATAAAATTTATGAGGCATAGATTCGACCTTGATCCTACTCATAAAGATTCAGCCATATTAAGAAAAACTAGAGCAACTACTATCTTATCAACTAGTCCTTATGAGAATGTATTGTTCCAAAAAACCGATCAACGAACAGACTTCCACACCCTCCTCAGGTACCTCCCATTGGATATGGATATTGTATTTTGTGAAAGTTACCCCTCAAATTTCCCTGCGATCCCATTAATCTTTGTTTGTAAGAATACTGGAGACTATTATAAAACAAAAAAACGTTTTAATAATCGAAAACCCCTATTTATAACTGGAATTATTATCACCGAGGGAATTAACACCCTTGAGGGTGTTCCTGTGTTATCAAATAAGGTTTCAGACCATTTAAATCAAGCTGTTGAATTAATATTAAGAATAAACAACGACATTTCTTACTAAGAAAATTAAAGTGTCTCTTCTGTTAAAAATCAATGAAATTTAGTATGAGGTACATCTTCCTCATTCAGTACCCGAAAAAGAATTCCTTTTTTCGTCATGTTAAGAAGAATAATATCTTTAAAACCAGTATTTAGTAAAGTTTTAATCTCTATAAGCTTTCCTTTCATCTGTCCCGACGCGTCTTCTCCAGAGATTTCTTCAATTATAGAATCTATTTCAGTAAGAGATATTTCTGGTATTAATTGAGAATTAGGATTTACTTTGGGGTCTGAATCAAAAATACCATCCACATCCGACCCATAAACTATTTTTTTGGGTAAAAATTTCTTGGCTAAATCAGCCAATATCTGATCTCCCGAAAGTACACTATATCCCATTGTCACATCTGGAACCATATCCCCAGAAATCACTGGTACCAATCCTGATGCTAGAAACTTCTCTATATTCTCTGTATTTGCCCTTATAATTCGCATTTTATCAGATTCATACATACTAGAAGCGTAAGCTTGAAACGCTGGAATTTTGTACTTTAAAAAAGATTTTAACATGGTCTGTCTTAATCGATTTACTGCAATTTGAGCCTCCAGTAGCCCAAGATGCTGTTCAAGCTCCCCACTATTCCCTTTATGTAATCCATGTTTTAAGACAGTAAAATGACCAGGACTGCCGACACCAGTCAAGATGATCATTTTACTCAAGATGGAGAACGCGTCTCCTATTTCTGCAGCTATTTGATCAATTCTTTCTGGACTAACATTAAGAGCTGTCTTAATATCTTCGGGAGATTTCGTTTTCAATGCTTCATATAATAATATCTTATTGGAAACACAGGATCCCCCAACTTTCAAAAGTAAATCAATTTCCATTGAGGTTCAACACACTTGCGATACTTTTTCGGTTCTCTATCATCATTAATTTTTAAAATATTCATCACAAATAACCTATATATAATGGTAATCTAGTCTTTACAGGAATGAAGATCCAACCTAGTGCTCATATTTTTCATCAAATAGATAATAAATAAAATTTCCATAAACCAGGTCGATATATATGGTGAACAGGTCAAAAAATCCTGAAATCAAAAAATTAGAGGATCAAATATTATATCATAAGAAGAAATATTATGATGGGGAACCCGAGATTTCTGATGAAGCATATGATGCGTTGGAAGAAAAGCTGCAACAAATTGATCCTCAAAATCCTGTTCTCCATATAGTTGGAACACCTGAAGGTGGGAAAGTTACCCATGTAATACCCATGCTATCGTGTCAAAAAGCAACCGATGTTGATGAAGTAGTCAAATGGAGCCAAGGAGCCGATCTTTACGTTGGTTACAAGATCGATGGCTTTTCTTTATCCCTTATCTATGAAAATGGGAGTTTGGTTCAGGCTGCCACACGAGGAAATGGCGTTATGGGAGATGATGTGACCTTGCCTGTCTTTAAAATTTCATCAATTCCGAAAATAATTCCCCCAACTTCAGCTGTCAATGTTCGTGGAGAGCTTTTCATGTATGTCTCGGAATTTAACCGCATCAAAGCTGTCGAAGGAATAGATTATAGTAGTCCTCGAAATTTAGCAGTTGGTACAGTAAAACAAAAAGATCTCAGTTTCTTGGACAAAAGGTCATTAGAATTCTATGCATTTGAATTACTAGGAATAAAAGAGAACGCCTCACTGAAAGCTCATGGAGAGATTCTACGTTCTTGGGGATTCAATACTGCTGACTTTGAATTATTATCATCCCCTATTAGACGTGATATTGAAACCTTATTTCAACGTATCGAACAAGAACGTCAAGCACTAGATTTTGAGATTGATGGACTCATCTTCAAGTATAATGATGCAAATCAACGAGTATCTGCAGGAAGAACTGAACATCATCCTAAATGGATGATTGCATTAAAATTTGCGAGTCAGGGAGACATTTCTATTGTCCAAGAAATTACTTGGCAAGTTGGCAGGACTGGGGTACTTACTCCTGTGGCAGAACTAGAACCAATCGAAGTGATGGGTGCTGTTATCAGACGAGCTACCTTGCATAATGCTGAGTTTATAGAGGCTTTAGAGGTGGCGGAGGGGGACACGGTCATGGTTATCCGTTCTGGTGATGTTATCCCTAAGATAACTGAATTAATCGCTAAGGGGGCGAATAAGACATCATTTCCTAATTACTGTCCTTCCTGTGGTTCAGTATTGAAGCGTGATGGAGTCAACCTGATCTGCACTGAACCAGTATGTCGTGACCGTGATATCCAGAGTATTCGTCATTGGGTGAGAATAACTGATATCGAAGGTTTAGGGCCAAAGAATATTGCAAAACTTTATGATTTAGGTCTTATTAGACATTTTGCAGACCTATATGATAAAAAATTAACTGAAAGAGTCCTTGTGAATCATTTAGGTAAGAATGGATCAAAAATTTTTACCAGTATTCAAGAAAAGAAAGCCCTTCCTTTTCATATATTTCTTGCAGGATTAGGTATTGAGTCTCTTGGTACGGGGATGGCAAAATCTTTAGCTAAAAGCTTTAAATCTTATGATGATTTGAAAAATGCAACTGTGAAACAATTAACTTTACTGGAAGGGATCTCTGATCTCACTGCTAATTATATCTATTCTGGTCTTCATAATCCCTCTTTAGGAAATCAACTTCTAGCAAAGGGTGTTGAAATCATTTATCGTCATGGAAAAAAGCCATTAGCAAAAAGAGTGAGAACAAATGGTTTGGACCAGTTCCTTCCTTCTAGTAAAGGTCCACAAATACCTTTTGATCAAGAACCAGTAGTTAATAAAACTATCTATGTTACTGGTAAAATCGAAGGGCTAACAAAAAAGGAATTAAAGAAATTAGTTGAACAACAGGGTTATGAATGGGCCTCAATTTCTAAAAAACTGGATTTATTGGTAATAGGTGAAAAACCTGGATCTGCAAAATTAGAAAAAGCCAGGAAATATGGACTTACAGTTAAAACTTGGGATGAATTTAGAAAAGAATTCTCTTAATGCATTTATAAAATGACACTTTATTTGAGCTGATAATTCATTTCTAAGTGATAATAATTTGGTTGTCTTATGTTATCCTAAATTTTTGTATTTTAGCAAAGAATTAAAAACACTCGTTCAGTCTACAGTTATTATATGATTGGGATATATAAATATCACCATAAAATCCTTTAAAAACCAAAGAAATCCATAATGAGGATCATAATTGTATTCAATCATATCATATCTCCTTCTAATGGTTCCTTTCTCGGTCTTATTCAATTTACCAATATTTTTTGTAATCTTGAAAAAAAAATATCTCACAGTTCCATATGGAATAACCGTCGCTGCTATTCTAGGGATTTCGTTATTCGTGATTTACCCTTTCTTTTGGGTCGTACTCTGTGTTTTCTTCTTCAGTTCATCAATGTTATCAAGAATGAAAGCAAAAGACAAGTCGAATACAACTATAGATTTTGCAAAAGGATCCGTAAAACGAGATGCAATGCAAGTGATTGCTAATGGTTTTATACCATTATTATTCGCTTTTGGTTATGTTTTATTTGAACTTCTCCCTAAAATAGTTGAATCTGACACTATTTTGCACAATCCCAACAATCCCTTATTTATTGGTGTATTTGTCGCTTTTTCAGTTCATACTGCCGATACATGGGCAACAGAAATTGGTATTCTTTCAAAAAAACCTCCTAGATTAGTCACGAATTTACGTCGAATCGTAGATCCAGGTACTAGCGGGGGGATAACACTTAATGGCTGTCTCGCATCTATATTTGGGGGTGTACTAATTGGGATTGTCTATTTCTTCGCTATTGTGATTTCTTTTCCTCCAATTGCCATTAATCGACAAATAATTATTATTCTCTTTCTAATTATCGTTGGCGGTTTTTCGGGATCGATACTCGACTCAATTGAGGGTGCAACTATTCAAGGAATATATTATTGTAATCATTGTAAAAAAGAAACAGAAACAAACCCCCATAAACGATGTGGAAATAAAACAACACTGTACCGAGGAAATCGACTGATAAATAATGATTTTGTTAATTTGAGTTCAGCATTACTTGTCACCTGTTTCATAAGTTTGCTTATTTCTATAATTTAATTTTCCTTTAATGAAACATCCAGAGTTTATAAATAAAGAAATCATTAAAGGATTTTTAAAACAATTATTTAACAGTTCAATATCATTTTTTTTCAATTATTTTCTCATCCAAGGAAATTTTTTCTTTTCAAACAGTTAATTTTAATAAGAAAGTTTCCTACTAATCATACTAGACAATAGAAAAAGTGATTCATTATGTTTGAAGCTGAATCTGATGATCTGCGCACAATAAAAGCCCTTCCTCTCTGGCAGAGTTTTTTAGCGGCTGTTATTGCCCCAGTTTTAATTGCAATTGTCTTTGGAATTTTGGGCGCAAGACAGAATGCTTTACTACTCCAATTAGAGCTGCTAGTGATTCCAATCGCTTTTTGTCTAACAGGAATCTTATCCCGCTCTAAACTATTAGGTCTACTTAGTATCTTTGCAGCACCAATTTCATGGCTAGTTCTATACATCCTCGATATGCTAACTCTGGGTTTTATTATCAATCCCTATGGTTTGGCGACTGGTATAGCAACTCCAGTGGTTGCGATCTTCGAGAGTGGAATTGTTGGTAACATATCGGAAACGATTGATGTAAGTATGATCCTCATAGTGATGATCATTCTAGATCTCATTATTGTCGAGTTTCTAGCATTATTCCTTGGATTCTTCCTCTCTACTCTAGCAACTGGATTCTGGACAAAACAAGGAGAAATTTCTATTTTCTCTCTTATTACTAAACCGCTAGCTGCCCTCATAGTAATTTTTCTTTTGATCACTGTCCCTCTAATATATCACGGAATGTTCAACATTGTTGACGGTGGTGTCTCATTAGCAGCGGGTGGAACAGAATTTGCAAGTGTTTTTGGGGTAGAACTTGGAGGTGGTGCTGGTGCTCAGAACGGAATCGATCTAAGTGATCCAGAAGAGATTGAAAATCTCTCACAAGCTGCAAAACGTGCTGCCAAGTGGTTCCATGAATCAGCTGTGGCCTTTGACCAAGTTCAAGGGAACTTCTTGGTATTAGTATTGATACCATTCCTTCCTGAGGATTTTAATGGTATCAATTTACAAGAGCTGCCATCAATACTAGAAATTTCAAGGATTTTAGCAACACTTTCTGATGAAATTCCCTCTTTATTAGTTGGTTACTATAATCTAGTCGAAGGTTTTAACCAAACATTCACAGTATTAGGAGCTAGTGATATAGGCGGAGGCGTTGGTGGATCCATCAACCGATTAGAAGCTGATTATAACGAAGATTTCAGTGATGGATTAAAGAAGATATCTAATGCAATTGGTAATTTCAGTGAATCCAAAGATGGAGTAATTGACGTATTAAAAGATACAACTGGTATCATGGAAGACATAATTGCTGATGAAACAGGCCAGCTGGCTGATTTTGTTTCAATTGTTGGTGAAGCTGAAACTGGATATGGTATTATTCTTGAAGTTGCAACAGGTGCTCTCGATTTTTTGAATGCCACCTATAAAACAACTCTTGCAATAGATGATTTAGGTGATTCAAATTTTGAAGGAGCTCATGATTGGATGGGGGATGCTGCTATCGATTTAACAGAGGCTAATGATACTCTTCAAGATATTGATACCGAAGGACTGAAAGAAGGTTCAATATTACCCTTCTACGGTACAGTAGAAATCATCAAAGATATGACCGAACTTCTCGCATACTTTGCGAGAGCAGCAACTAATGGAACTGAGTGTTACATGGAGATTGAAGATGTTGTTCTAGCAATCAACGCTATTGATTTCTCTGGTAAGGATTTCGATGCGATCAGTTCTGAGTTAGATATTCTCTCGACAGAGGTGAGTGACACTCGTGAAACCTTTGCAGCTGCCAAGTATAACATTGGTAAGGCGCAAAATGAGAGCAGTGATTTTATTCAAAAGGACTATGGAGACATTATTAATGATGCACTCAAACCTATGCTAATAAACCTTAAGGACATGCTTAGTACATTTTACACAAACGTCACAGAGATAGAACATTTGCTTACAGCTCTAGATTATACACTTGCTTCTGCCTATTCTTTCACTGAAGGATTAAGTGTATTCAACGATACCTATACGGCTGCTAGAGGTGTTGCACAGGATAATGGTACTCTATTCTTTGAACAGTTTAATCAAGATCCAGAGGTAAATAGAGCCAAACTTCTGATGGATTTAGCAATAGCCAATGCTACCGCAGGTTGCTATGAAATTGATGAAACCACTGTAATTTCTGCTGATATTACAGATAATTGGAAGAATACTTTACATTATCCTCACCCTCCTGCTCCGAGACCCGATACAGATCTTGCTGATCCAATAAAATCCATTGCAGGGCTCTCACTTGGTACTAAGGAAGCAATAGAAACTTTACAAACATTAATAAATGATTTTCTTCAATCACAACAATTTGGTTTAATCCAAGACCTGTTTGAAGAAATGGACGCAGTTGGATTCGATCAAATATTCGGTGGCGGTTCATAGATTGAGAAAGAGCCCCTTTCTCATCTTTTTTTTACATGTTGAATATAAGTCATTAGTCGTCAAATGCTATTTTCTCTATTTAATACCACACTTAACAACATTGATTTCATTTTTAAAATACGATCTATTATTATAATTTCTTTGTTTTTAGAATTCTTAACAAATTTTTCTTTGAATGTATTAACATAAGATTTCTTGTGTTATTATTCTAGAGTAAGTATAACAAATTCTAAAGAGCTGGTTTCAAACGATATGAGACAATTAACGAATCTAATGATATAAGCCGTTAGATTAATAGGGAAATTCTTTTTCAATCAATCCAACGAGGAATTCAATAATGATTTATGCTGTCAGCCCAAAAATGCGAACACACGGATGTCGTGATGTTAATAGCAATAATGATGGATTAAAAGTGCTAATAGGAGGGTGGGTTCAACAAATTCGCGATAAAGGCCGCTTAATCTTTTTAACAATTCGTGATCAGCAAGGAATTTGTCAAGTAACTCTTCACGAGAAGAAAGTTAATCCTGAGGTTTGGCGAATTTGCAAGGAGGTATCTCTTGAATCAGTTGTATCTATTAAAGGATCTGTTAAAGCTGATCCACGATCAAAATTGGGTGCAGAATTAATTCCGTCAATGATTTACATTCATTCTCAGGCAGCCTCAAAATTCCCTATTGACTTAACAAAAATGAAAACTCAGATGGATATTGATACCATATTCAGATACCGAGAACTTTCAATTAGAGACCCCGAAGTTGTTGCAATCTTTGAGCTCAAGAACATCATTGCTAGCGCAACAAGAAGGTTTTTTCTTGAAAAAGGATTCACGGAAATTTTTACTCCTTTAATCCTCACGACATCGACTGAAGGTGGAGCTGAACAATTCAGATTAGATTACTTTGAACATCCTGCTGTTTTGGCGCAAAGTTGCCAATTCTATAAACAGGCTGCCCTCGCTTGTCATGAAAAGGTCTTTGGTATCATTCCTTCTTGGCGAGCAGAAAAATCCCATACTCCTAAGCATATTACAGAATTCTGGCAGATTGAAAATGAAATTGCTTTTGCCACAGAAAAAGAGATTATGGATGTTCAGGAAGATCTCCTGATTTTTATTATGAAAGAGGTTCTTAAAGAGGGAAAACTCCAATTGGAACTGCTAAACCGAACTATCACCGTTCCCTCGAAGCCATTTAAACGTTTGACTTTTAATGAAGCAAAAAAGAAAGTACAAGAGCTTGGTATTGAAGTAGATCCTCAAGTTGATTTTGGGAACCCCGAAGAAACAGCCTTATCAAAAGCTTTTCATGAACCGTTTTTCCTTACCGAGTTTCCAACACATTTACGAGGGATTTACTATGCCTGCCACGATCAAAACCCTAAGATTACTCGTTCTTTAGACCTAATGGCTCCAGAGGGATTTGGGGAACTTTCAAGTGGAGGCCAACGTGTTTCAGATTATAAAATCTTGAAAGAGAGGATAACTCAGCAAGGATTTAACCTGGAAGATTTTCAATGGTATCTTCGTATGTTTAAATATGGTATGCCTCCCCATGCAGGTTTTGGACTCGGATTTGAACGATTAATTCGATGGATAGCTAATTTATCTCACATTCGAGAAGCATGTATGTTCCCTAGAACTCCTGAGATTTTTCAGCCATAGGAATGACGTAAAAGAGATCTATGAATTAGAAAAACAAATATCAGAGCCAAAAGAGCAAAATAATTTCCTGATGTTTTATTTTTTCGATATTCCATAAAACTGTGTAATGCTCGAAGCTCCATTATTGATGCAGCTTCTGCAAATTCAGTACAAATTTGAGCAAGTGTTAACAAAGATAGATTTGAAAAATTCCTCCAAGTAAATA